>JAAYHS010000187.1 GCA_012735315.1 Bacillota bacterium
AACAAATCGCTTGGGCGCAGAGTTGGACTTCGTCCCGGTCGTCTGTTTTCGGTTTGCCCCGTTTATATTCCACCGGTTTCGGCAGCCAAACCCCTTCACGGTTGGGCAGCTTGATCCCGCCTTGATCCGATCCGACTTGACGAAACTCGACTAGATCCATCATGCCGTACAATCCCAGCCGCCAGGATACAATCGGCAAGGAACGGGCGACCAACAGATCGCCCCGTTTTTCAACCAAATCCGGGTTATGGACCCGTTCGTGCAAATGCCGTCCTTCAACGGTTCTCACATTCTCCAGCCACTGCTGTTCAATATGGATCAAAGCCCACTGTCGTTCGCAATAAGCGAAGTGCTGGATGCCGGAGAGGAGCAGGAGATCGTCCTCGGAGTAGGTGATAATCATCTTATAATTTTTCGATTAAAGTTACGCCTTTAGGCATCTGTTCTTTGTTAATAGTAACCACATAATCACCGAAATCCCGCGCCGGTTTGGTTTCATCCCTCCGTTCAACGATTATTCTATCAAATAATCCTTGAACCGGAGCGTTACCCATCTCGGACTCATGTTCAAAAATTATTAGTTTTCTAGTACCCATCAGTCCACGGGCTGCGGAACGGTCATGCTCAAACATATTCACCAAAGCTTCCCATAAAAGTTCTAAATCATCTACTGAAAAACCCGTTTGGTGAGCCAACGGCGCTGAAACAAAACCGTGAGCCCGATAAAGGCCGTAAGGCACCGTAAACTTCCGTCCCATCGTCCGATTGTCCCCGCCTTGTTTCTCGGCCTCCTCTTTAGTTGTAACCGCCATCCTGGTGATACTATGTTCCAATGAAACAATCGGATCAACCGATCTGGCGAATGTAAGCTGGACCGGACCTCGTACTTGTCCAGCATTGGCCCCCGTAGTCATTACAGCCCCAAATGTCCTAATATCATAAAAATTTTGGCATAAAAACTTCCTGGCCCGATCAACTTCCCCTCCTTGGCCTTGACCGGGTTTATTACGTTTTTTTCCATCCGCTGCATCGGCCGGTTCTTTTTGTAGATCAATATTTAAGCTGATATAAGCTTGTTCAATAGTATTATTCAATATCGCCTTTTCTTTGATAAAAATCCCAAAAGGAGGTTTATCGTTATGTTTAAGACTGACGTAGTTTCTTACTTTTCTTTTTAAGCTTACATCAGTAATCAACCCGTGCCCTGTTTCCGCATCCACTCGCGGTAAATTGCCGGCATCCGGATCTCCGTTCGGGTTTCCGTCTTTCACATCAAATAAAATCACAAAATCACAGCGCTTTTGAATTAAATTATTACTCATATTAGTACCCCTTTCATTTTTTTGATTAACTTATTTCGTTATTATCTGTTTTTGTATAAAACGCTTGTCTCTGATGATAATAACCGATAGCAAATCGCCCTTGTTCGTGTAAATCAAGATGGGCCGGAAAATCAGTCAAATGTCCCATAATCTCACCTAAAAGCCGTTCAAAATAAAATACTCTTCCTTTGTTTTCGAATTTAGCAAGATGATGGTTTTTGAGCCGGAGCAAATTCGTGAATACCGTTACCGGTGTCGCGCAAGCCGCTCCATAAAATCGTTCCCGGATTGTAGCGTTAATTCCTGGATTGGCCTCCTCCTGAATTTTTTCAAGAGTCGCAAACAACCGGCCTAGTTGATAACCGATTGAGGGTTGAGATGTATCCAATTCCATCATAACCTCCTTTATGTTTTTATTGGGGTAAAACCGATAATAACGGTTTAAATAGGCTTTTATCAACGCTGCACGAACCGGCTTGACCCTATTTTCAGTATCACTCTTAATTCGACGTAACGCTGCCTGCAGCAGAGAAGCAGGATATGGCGTGCCATTTAAAATAGACCGCATCAATTCACCGGCCAGATTCGGAGGAATATTTTCACTTTTATCTTGGGTGGCGATATTGACTAAAATCCTCCATATCGAATAAAATTCCGGTTCCTTAGGCGGTTTTACGATAGCAAAGTCTTCAAAATATTGCTTAATACGCGTTGCAAATTCGGAAATAGTTCCGACTTGCCAGAAACGGACGGCTAGCCTGGCGGCATTGGGGGCAAGCCCCAGAACATAAAAACGGGTATTGCTATCGTCATCAAAGTAAGCGCCGGTATTGACCGATTCAAAAAGCGCTTTTATTTTATATGTTCCCGCATCAGGATCATCTTTGTCAGGTTCCTTAAAGAAGAAGGAAAAATCGGACTCAAAGGAAGACGGTTTTTCCGACCAAAAAACAGTTGTTGCATCACCAATCAACATACGCTGTTTAGAATCTTTTCCAAGAAGAGTATTTAATGCCGTAGTATAGGAAAATTCAGCCTCAATACTCACGGGAGCATTAAATCCTTGTTCTTTTCCATAAGATCTGAAAGCATCAAGATTAAACGAAACAATATTGGCTCCGACGCTTTGGGCTCCATATACTCCTTTAATCGCAGTATGTAAAACCTTGATGTTGGTCATCTCTCCCGTTACTAAACAAACTATAGATTTGTCATTTTTTGCTTGACTCGCTAATAAGGATAACTTTGAGATAACACTTGGGTGGCGACAAATCAAAAAAGGATCTTGATTTATACGAAAAGAGAGATTGGGGTTTGTTTCAGTAATTTCTTGCCAGCAAGCTTCTTTTGTAAGTCTATTCTCCGAAATGTTTTCAAGAAATTTAATAATTACTTGAATCTCTTTGATATCTCCAAGTTCATTTCTTAATCGCTCAAGAAATGCTTTCTTTTGTTTCTCTGCCCTTTCTTTATCGCCTTTTATGTCAATCCCAAATACATATCCTGCATTATCCCATAATAAATTTGCTTTAACCCCTGATGCCTTTTTTTCTCCTTGAGGCACAAGAAAAGTCTTCGCTCTTTTTTTCTTTCCCTCCCCTTCCCTTGTATCTTCAATCTGAACCAAATTACCATCATGATCTAAAACAATAATAAAAGGTATCTCTTTCCATTCCCACCCTTCCGGCGCAATATTGCTGTCCGGATCTGCCGCTTTCCGGTCATAATACTCTTTTAACGCTTGGAGAATCATCCCCGCACCTCCACTTCCCTGCGGTCCGTATTTACTATCCCTTTTTCGAGCCGCGCCCGGAAAAACAATGGAGTTGGATCATTGATGTCCCGTTCAAAATCCATATCATACAGCATAAAACCCAAATCTCGCGTTTCATTAATCGGCTCCGCCGGTTCCTTATGCGGATCAACCAACTTAAAGTCGCAGGCAAACTCTCGGCAACCTAAATAAGGACGATGAAAGCACTGGCCCTTTTTCGCCCGCCGTTCAAACATTGCCGCATATTTTGCAGGTGTTTCATCCATTCGCAATTCAGCTTGCTCTTGTTCATCCGCCCAAAATTCGGGTGAGATCGAACGGTTTGCTTTTCTCTTTTCCGGCGGGATAAAATCAAAATAACCATGAATGCGATACCTGACATCCCTCAAAAAAAGCCCGGCCCGTTGTTGGCGCTCATCCTCGATAAAAATACCCATCGGTTCGCCAAGAACACCGGCCATTTGTTTTGCCGTAGGACCGGATATCTTCTTCCCGACCTCGTTCCGGCGGACCGAAATCCATTTTATCGGATTAAGCACTTCGATTTTTGTTACATTCCAACGGATGGCCGGTTTCCACAATATCGACTCGAAGATCGCTCTAGCCGCAGAGGGAGTCATCACATCATAACTGACTCGTTCTACTTTCATCTCCGGGCGGGTAAAACAGGCATAGTCACCCCAAACTTCCAAACACCAATTGGGCAATTGCATCAACTCCTTCCTAAATAATGAACTTTCCCGGATCATTTTCAGTCTCTCCGACAAGAAGGCCCGCTTCCTCCGAATAAGCCGTCTTTGTAGTTAACACATGAATATTGGGTTGAATTTCTTCTAACAAACCTTGCCGCTGTAAAAGATCAAATTCGTTATTATAAACATTCACCGTATAACGCTGTAATTTTCGCATCAACCACCGTTCCGGTCCTTTAGATTTTAAGATAGCGAGCAATTCATCGCTTTCTCCGTAACGGACAATGATCGTTTTTTGATTGGAATCATCAACAATCCGAAATTTTTGGGCTGCAGTTCGAAAAGAAATCCCGCATTCTTGCCGGTCAGGGCTGAGCAAAGCTAGAATATCTTTGGAGTCTAAAGAATTGGCTTTCCAATATAATTCTTCAAAATACTTCTCGAACAAGCTATTATCCGAAGGATCATATTGCCTATCCATTAGAATGTTGCGAGTGGCTTCCGCGGCCTTACGCAATATACCGGACGGAGGACTTTTAGGAGGGACAAAAACAATTACTTTCCCCAGTCCGTCAAGTTTGCCCTCCCTATTACACCGTCCCGCCGCTTGCGCGATTGAGTCCAAACCGGCAAGCGCCCGATATACTACCGGGAAATCAAAATCCACTCCTGCTTCGACTAACTGAGTACTAATGACCCGCACCGGCTCTTTATTTTTAAGTTTTTGCTTAATTTTTGCAATCACCTCGCTCCGATGTTGACCGCACATCAAAGCCGATAAATGAAAAGTTCCTTCCGGCATTAACCGATGCAATTCACGGCAACTTTTACGGTCCGATACCACACATAAAACTTGTTCATATTGGGTTAACTCATTCGCTATTTCTTCCCAATTCGATGCTGCATGAAAATCTGAAGGAAGTTGAACTTGTATGCGTTTTAATGAATCATATAGACTCTGGACCGCTTCATTATTACCCATAATCTCCCTAATATTTTCTAAACCTTTAAAAAGCCTTCCGTCAACCATTCGCTTTCCAAACGCCGGTTGAGTCGCGGTTGAAATCACAAAACTGACATGATAATGTTCCACCAATAGTTGCATGGTTTCAAGGATCGGAGCTAAATAATCCACCGGAACTAATTGGGCTTCATCCAAAATCACCACTGAATTGGCAATATTATGAAGTTTGCGACAACGGCTGGGTTTAGCGGCAAACAACGATTCAAAAAACTGCACCGAAGTTGTAACGATAATCGGCGCGTCCCAATTTTCAGTAGCCAACCTGGACTTTGGAGTAGAACCATCATCATCCAAACTCGAATGATGTTCCACTACCTGGTCCTCACCGACGGCGCTTCGGAACACATCGGCGTTTTGTTCAATTATGCTCGTGTAAGGAATAACATAGATAATTCGATCCAGATGATGCTTTTTGGCATGTTCCAATCCAAACGCCAGACTCGATAAAGTTTTTCCGCCACCCGTAGGCACAGAAAGTGAAAAAATACCTTGGGGTTCTTGAGCCATTTGCACACACTTCGCTCGGATTTGTCTTCTTACAATATTAACCGGCGTGTCTTCCGAAGTTTCATCCAACCTCTTGATGAATTGATTATAACGCTCAAGTAATTCCGGAATCGAACAATAACCTCCCCTATTTTGGGATTTTTCCTCGTCCATATAGCTCTCCGTATCTAAAAAATCAGCATCAACCAAGCTCGAAAATATCATCCTGATCCATAAGGACAAATCCAATCCATCGGCAAATTTCCAAGGGGGTTGTCCCGGCCTTGAAAGTTTTAAATACTCTAAAACGAACGAAGCAATATCATTTAAATCCTTTACCTGATTTTGCTGAAATTCTAAAGCCGACTGCCCCGCTCCCTCCGCACTGGACCAGTCCGGAAGTCCCGCATGATGTCCGGCAATGCAATAAGCCAACAACCTACCTAAACCTTTACCATATAACTCTTCTGCTAATATCGCTCCATGAACGGCGTGAGGCATCTTCCCCGGCTTGCCTTCCAAATGTGCTTCTTCATCGTAACCGCTTTTACGGAGAATATAATTCTGCCAAGCCAACCTTCCTTTACCTGCATCATGAGCTAATCCGGCAGCTTTTCCCCACTCTCCGGAATGGAACTTTGAAGTATAAGCTTCAGCCAATCGCGCGGTGCCTTCCAAATGTTCCGACAACAATTGAGGTCTTGCCCAAGAACCATCAATATTCTTTTTTACATGTGCAATAAACTCATTATTCATCCTGATTTTCCTCTAATTTTTAATAATGATATATTTACGTTAAAAACCCCTCGCCGCCCCTCTCTACTGAAACAACTCCACAACCACATCAAAGTAGAGAGGGGCCTTACAAATATGACGTTAAAGCACAAACCAACGCGGGGTGAGTCGATTAATCAAAATACCGCTTACAATTCCCCTATCCTCCACTATACCATCCTCCACCGTCACCAGCTGTCGGTCTGAAAAATTTCTTCTGTTTTTTCTCCTTCCCCGACATGACCTTTCCCCTTCTTTTCCGCTTGCGGAAGAGAAGGGGACAAAGGGGTTGAGTCCTGCCCATAAATCTCCCGCATCCGTTCAACCTCCCGCCGGATCTCCTCCCTCAACTCCTCCGGCTCCAAAACTTCCGCATGGCCACCGAAGGAAAGCGCCCACTGTTTGATCTCCGTCAACCCGCTCACCTCAGTCCGGAAAATGACTCCTCCATCCGGAGTCTCTTCCAAACTCTCCTTTTCCCGCAGCGGTCGTTCCCTGATCCACCGCGCCTGAAACCGATCAAACTTGATCGCCGCCGGATAAGGCTCGCCGCGCATAATCCCCCAGACACCTTCCAGATACTTCTCAATATTGAAATCCGCCGGATAATCAAATTTTTCAGCCAAAACTTCCAACTCCCGAATCCGATCAACTGCGAAGATC
>JAAYHS010000025.1 GCA_012735315.1 Bacillota bacterium
ATACTTAGAATAACCTAATTGATTATCCAATTCTGCTTCTAGCATCTCTTGAATAGTTTCACCAAATAAATCTTTAAGCATATTATGAATATCTTTTGCGTCTTTTACGTTGTATTCTTTGATTAGTTCTCTGATTTGTTCTTTGGTTAATATACTCATTGTGTACCTCCTTATTAACTCTTTGTTTATCGGAGGTTTACACAAAATATTTTACACACCCGAATAACTTTTTAAAAAGCAAAATATATACACCATGCGGTAGATGTAGAGAATTTATTTACCAAATAAATAATGAAAATCTTGGTACAGAAATATTAGTTGATAGGATATTTATGTTATTATTAAGCTGAGCTGCTCGATTTCCGATACTATATTATATAATGATAATTAACTTAATGGAGGAAACCAATGAAAGGTTCAAAGCCTAAAGGGAGCAGAATAAAATTACTATTAATGTTTCCCTTTATTATTTTTCGAAAATTAAAAATCTCCAAGCAGATTATCGTTACATTTTTTATAATGATTAGCTTCTTAATTGTTTTGTTAACCGTTAATATTTGGAGTTCCAGCCAAATCTCAAAAGCTAATCAGCGACTGATTAAAGCATTTACCGACCGGGAACTGATCACCGAATTAAAGAACGTTAGTTCTAAAAGAGCCCTTCAAGTAGAAGCTTTACGCCGACTAGCTCAAAATAATATCCCCCTGCAAATAAAAGATGATAATCAGATTTCTCTTGTCGCCACTGAGATTGAAACAATTCATGCAAATTCAAAAGAAGTGATCGATAGTTTGGCCTCGGAAAAATATATTGAATTGGACAATTTAGTAAACGAAGTGGTTACTAATTGCAAAGCTTGGGAAAATGATAAAAAAACAGTTCATTTATATTACATCGCCGGCGCATTGAATAGATTACAATTTTTCGTCGATGAATTGGCGGATAATCTCAATGAACTGATCGATGCAAATGTAAAAGCTGCTGAAGATCAAATTAAAAACATCCAAATTTACAATATTATCTTGAATATATTAGTGCTTAGCGTATTGATGATTATCATCATACCGCTGATAAACAATATCCGAAAACTATTCGCTCCGGTCCACCGGTCCGCGGATAACGCCGTTCAAGGCGCAATCGGCGCCTCTGAATTCGCAGCTCAAATAACTGACTCCATTGCCGAACTTAAACAAGTCCTAATCGAAATATCCCGCAGCATTAGCGATGTTTCCACGGGAGCCCAGGATAGCTCGAGTCAAGCCGAAAAAATCATTAGTTCCATTCAGATAACCTCCGATTTGGTCGTTGAATTAGGCGAAATCGCCCAAACCGTCTATAAAAATTTGAACGCCAATCAAAGCAATCTCCAGGAAAAAATAGCCCAAGTAATAAAGCTTTCGGATAATGTCTCCCAATCCTTAACGATGATTAACCAAAACGCGGATATTGCCGCTAAGCTTGCTATACAGGTAAACAACCTGGAGGAACAGATGGAAGGCATCAACTCATTCCTGGTAGCGATGGGTGAAATTACCGAACAAACCAATTTACTAGCCCTTAACGCCAGTATTGAGGCTGCCCGGGCCGAGGAGCGCGGTAAAGGGTTCGCGGTGGTCGCCGAAAGAATTAGAAACCTTTCCGATGAGACTAAAAAATTCACTACTCAAATCAAGAATACGGTTACCGGAATCCAAACGGTAGCCAACGAAGTCGCCGAAGCTTTAAATAACATCATCACTGCCGTTAAAAGCTCAGCGTCTGAGGTTTCCGAGGTCAACCAAGAGTTTTTAAACTTAAAAAATGTTTTACAATCCTTATACAGTTCTAATGCCGCCATCTTACAAGCCGCCGATCTCCAGCTTGATGGGACCAAACAGATTCATGCCAGAGCGTTGGAAATGACCAAAGCGATAGAAAACATAACCGCCCAAACCGAACAGGTTTCCGCCTCAATGGAAGAACTAGCCGCCTCCAGTCAGGAGATCAACGCTCAAATAGAACTAATCCATACCAAGGTTAATGAGACCCAACAAGTGGTCCAACGCCAATTGGAAATGGCTAAACTAATTAAGGAAACCGTCGACCTGATTTAAGAAGTAGGATCTTCAACTATTGAGGTATTCCAAAGCCGGAAATGGGCAACGACACCATTGGCACGAACCGCTCAAGGGTTGAAATCGACGTTTTTATAGAGTTATTAAATCAATTAATAAAAGTTGTTGAATAAGCCGCGGCTCAAGCAACAACTTTTTTTAATCCGCTTCCGGCGCACACCGTTCGGCCAAGTTTGTAAGATCCGCCCCGTAAAAAATTGAAGAAGATTGCCGGACTTAGGCCAAAAGGACGTTACCAACCGGCGGATGTTAGGAAAAATGATTTTTATCAAGCGAAGTAAAGGGGATAGAAATGAATCAAGAAACATTTAAAGCCGTTGATGAATACATCAAAGAAAGAGTAGGGCAAGAAGTCGAATTTTGATTGATGTCCGGGAGTCCGGATTTAGGTCAACCATGCCCGGAGCGAACATTTCCCCCAATCAAGGCAAGCTTTTGAATATTCTCGCGCGGGCTTGTTCTTCCAAAAATATCTTGGAGATCGGAACCCTTGTCGGCTACAGTACAATCTGGCTGGCCAGGGCATTGCCTGAGGGAGGCAAACTGATAACAATCGAGTATGAAAAGATAAATTATGAAATCGCTTTAGAGAATATCCGGAAGGCGAATTTGGAGGAGACAATTACTATATTGCATGGAAAAGCATTGGACATTTTGCCGGAGATAGAAAAAACGCAAGCCGACCCTTTCGATTTTATTTTTATTGACGCCGACAAACCCTCATATGTAGATTATTTGAAGTGGGCGATCAAATTGTCGCGGAAGGGTTCGTTGATCGTTCTTGATAATGTTATCCGCAATGCGCGAATTCTTGATGAAAACTCAAGCGTTCCCAAGGTGATCGGCGTCCAACGGTTAAATGATTACTTGAAAGAATGCCAAGAAGTAGACTTCACGATTCTCCAAATGGTTGGGGAAAAGGAGTATGATGGGATGGCGATTGGAATCAGAAAATGAGAGAAAACCCGCTTAATCTCGGGAAACGCCTTGTCGGTTGAGAGTAATTTTAATAAAAAGCTACAATTCCCAAACCCAACTTGCTTTTTCCATTTAAAATAGTTAGAATTCATAAATAAGGATTCTAACTATTTCATTTTACCACCCTGGGGGCATAATATAATCAGTCCGGCAATTGACGGATGGGAGCGCGCATGGATCATACCAAACAACTGGGCGAGGCTCGGATTTCAAAACTGCTGCTTAAGTTCTCAATCCCGGCGATAACCGGGATGGTGGTTAACGCTTTATACAACGTGGTTGACCGGATTTTCATCGGCCAGGGAGTAGGCAGGATGGGGATCGCCGGATTGACCGTCGCTTTCCCTTTAATGACGGTAATGATGGCTTTGGCGATGTTAATCGGTTTGGGCGCGACCGCTTTAATCTCGATTCGCCTCGGCGAACAGCGTAAAGCAGAGGCGGAATTAATCCTCGGTAACGCTATGATTTGTTTGATCGGGATCGCCTTGACCGTTACCACTTTAGGGCTGATCTTTCTAGACCCTTTACTCCGGTTGTTCGGAGCCAGTCCGGAGGTGCTGCCTTTCGCCAGGGCATATATGAGGATTATTTTGTTGGGAGTGGTCTTCATGGCCATCGGCTTCGGGATGAACCATTTCATCCGGGCCGAGGGAAACCCGAAGATCGCCATGTTAACCATGTTGTTGGGAGCGATTACGAACACCATTTTAGATCCGGTCTTCATCTTTGTTTTTGATTGGGGGATTGAAGGGGCCGCCTGGGCGACCATTATCTCGCAATTCTTTTCAGCCGCTTGGGTACTCTCCTATTTTTTCAGTAAAAAAAGTCATCTCTGGATTCAGCTCAAAAATTTAAAACCGAAGTCCGCGGTGATTCTGGAAATCATAGCTATCGGCTCCGCTCCCTTCATGATGCAAATGGCCGCCAGTGTAATCGGGGTTATTTTAAACAATAGCTTGGTCCGTTACGGAGGGGATCTGGCGATTTCCGCCATGGGCATCGTCAATAGCGTCACGATGCTTTTTCTGATGCCGATTTTTGGGATAAACCAGGGGGCGCAGCCGATTATCGGCTACAATTATGGGGCCGAGAAATTCGACCGGGTTAAAAAAGCTTTGAAGTTGGCGATCAGCGCGGCGACTTTAGTGGTTTTGATCGGTTTTGCGATGGTGCGCCTTTTTCCCAACAGCTTAGCCGGTCTTTTCAGCAAGCAAGACCCGGAGTTGATCGCCCTTTCATCGAGGGCGATGCAGATTTTCTTAACAATGCTGCCGATTATCGGTTTTCAGATTGTCGGCGCCAATTACTTTCAAGCGGTGGGCAAACCGAAACAGGCGCTGATTTTGAGCCTATCCAGACAAGTGTTGCTTCTGATTCCGGCTCTGTTGATTTTGCCCCGGTTTTTCGGCCTGAACGGAGTCTTCTACGCCGGTCCGGTGGCGGACTTTGGTTCTTCCGTAATCACCGGTATTCGGCTTTTTTTGGAGTTGAAAAATTTGGACCGGAAGCATACCGGGAACAAGCTGGAACCGGAGTTGGCGTAGATACTGTTGTCAGTGACCAGTAGTCAGTAGTCGGCATAAGCCAGTGATCAATGGTCAGTAATCAGTAGTCAGCATAAGTGCAGTTGTCAGTGGCCAGTAATCAGGAGTCAGCATGAGAAGGAGCAATCGGAAGTTGAGGAGCCAGAAGCCGGTATACCGGTATAGATGTAGTAGTCGGGTGTTTAAAGAGTCGGGAGCCGGCATGAAAGGATGCTAAGATTTTGGACTTTGAAGTTTAGCTTACGTTCTCCTGTCTCCTGACTACTAAAGACCACGAAGCATTCACCCAAATTGAAAGGAGTTCTCCATGGCCCGTCCCGAACTTTTAATCCCGGCAGGGAATTTGGAAAAATTGCGAACCGCCGTCCTTTACGGCGCCGACGCGGTTTATGTCGGGGTGGAAGGCTTAAGCTTACGCGCGCGGCAAGCGGAGTTTAACCTCGACGACCTGGCTGTCGGAGTCAAAGAAGCTCATCAACAGGGCGTAAAAGTCTATGCGGCGTTGAATATTTTCGCGCGAAACAGGGATTTGGAGACGATCGCCGGGATGGTCCGCCAATTGGCTGAAATGGGGATCGACGGAGTGATCGTGAGCGACCCCGGCGTCTTGGAAATTATCAAAACCACTCAACCCGGACTTTCGATTCACCTCAGCACCCAGGCCAATACCACCAACGTCGCGGCGGTTAAATTTTGGAAGGCTCAAGGAGTGTCGAGGATCGTATTGGCGCGGGAATTGACCTTGGCGGAGATCGGAGAGATCGCCGGGGAAGTTCCGGAAATGGAGTTGGAAATATTCATCCACGGCGCAATGTGTATGGCTTATTCGGGACGGTGTTATCTATCGGCTTACCGGAACCGGCGCAGTTCTAATCAAGGGGATTGCACTCAGCCTTGCCGTTGGGAGTACCTGTTGCTGGAATCGACCCGGCCCGATTCGCCGTTGATCCTGGAAGAAGACGCTCGTTACAGTTACTTGTTGAGCTCGAAAGACTTATGCCTGATCGAGTATTTACCGGAGGTAATAAATTCGGGGGTCGGCAGCTTGAAAATTGAAGGCCGGATGAAATCCGTCTATTACGTGGCGGTGGTGACCCGGACTTATCGTTGGGCCCTGAATTCCTACTTAAGGGATCCGGCGGGATATAAATGCCTTCCGGAATGGTTGGCGGAACTTCGAAAAATATCTTATCGGGGCTATACGACCGGTTTTTACTTTAATGAGGAAATAATAAACGAAACCAATCCGGAAGTCAAATATATTCAAACCCATGATTTGGCGGGGACGGTCTTGGAGTATGACCGGGCCGGGAAACGGATTTTGGTCGGGGTTCGCAACCGGCTTACCAGCGACGCTCAAGTCGAATTGTTGTTGCCGGACGCCACTATTAAACTCGACCCGGAACGAATGACCGCTGCCGATGGGTTTATAATCCGGGAGGCTCACAACGGCTATCAAGTATATTTCCCTTGTGAGCGGGAAGTTCCCAAAGGCGCGGTGTTACGAAAAAAGATTGATTAAGATAACATTCAAGATTGAGCGTTTTGAAACGATATATTAAGCGATTATTACAATTGTGAAAAAAGCAAAAATCCTGTTTGACAGTTATATCGGTGTGGGACTATAATTGAATTACAAAAATCCCCATATAAAAAATTGAATATTACTAAACCACATAGAAAAGAAGGCTGATAAAAATGGAACAACTGTCTGAAAACGCTTCCGATGAAGTTGGGCTGAGACCTCTTCCTAAGTTTGCGGTTCCAATCAGTGAACGTTCCGATTACTTCCGTGAACGTTATTTCCCCGAAGCGACAAGAGCCGATTGGAACGACTGGCGCTGGCAGATCAAGCACTCGATTGATTCCTTCGAACGCCTTGGCGCCATTGTCAAGTTGACCGAAGCTGAACTTTCCGTCCAAAACTATTTAAAAATCACTCCCCCCTTAAAAATTACTCCCTACTATGCCAGTTTGCTTGACCCCGACGATCCGTTACAGCCAATCCGGCGTACCGTGGTTCCGGTTAAAGACGAATATTTTTATTCACCTTCCGAAGCCGATGATCCGTTAGGAGAAGAGCGCCATCGACCCGTTCGGGCAATAGTCCATCGCTACCCCGACCGGGTATTATTTTTGGCCTCGAATTGGTGTTCCGTTAGTTGCCGTTACTGTACCCGTTCCAGAGTGATCGGCAACAATAAACGATATAAGCTGGACTTGGCCGTTTGGGAAGAAGGGCTCGCCTATATCAGGTCGAACCCGGGGATTAGGGATGTGATTATTTCCGGCGGCGATCCCCTGACGCTTCCGAGCTTGAAATTGGAGTGGCTGCTGGCAAGATTACGGGCTATCCCCCATTTGGAGATCTTGCGGATTGGGACGAAAGTACCGGTGGTTTTACCGCAGCGGATTACTCCGGGTTTGGTTAGAATGCTGAAACGGTATCATCCCCTTTATATGAGCATTCATTTTACCCATCCGGACGAACTCACTCCCGAAGTTGGACAGGCCTGCAATATGCTGGCTGACGCCGGTATTCCACTGGGCAGTCAGACTGTTTTATTGAAAGGGATTAACGACGATGTGGAGACGATGCGCCGCTTAATGCAAGGACTGTTAAAGATCAGGGTTAAACCTTATTATCTCTACCAATGCGATCCGATCCTAGGTTCGTCCCATTTTCGGACCCCGGTTGCCAAGGGGCTGGAGATAATCCGGGGATTGCGCGGATTTACCAGCGGGTATGCGGTTCCTACATTTGTAATCGATGCTCCCGGCGGGGGCGGGAAAGTACCGTTGCTTCCCGATTATTATCAGGGTCGTGATGAACAAGGCATAATTTTAAAGAATTATCAAGGATTGATTTACCGTTACGTTGACCTTAAGGAGAGCTGTTGATGAAGATCGGCATTACCTATGACCTGCGTGATGAATATCTGGCTCAAGGATTCGGCGAGGAAGAAACCGCCGAATTTGACAAAATTGAGACCATTGAAACGATTGAAACCGTTCTCCGGGATTGCAAACATACTACCGAACGCATCGGAAATATTAAAAGTTTGGTTGAAAAATTGGCGGCCGGCGAACGTTGGGATTTGGTTTTTAACATTGCCGAAGGAATGTACGGTTTTGGTAGAGAGGCGCAAATTCCGGCGGTTTTGGACGCGTACCGGATCCCTTATACTTTCTCCGACCCTTTGGTTTTGGCTCTTACCTTGCATAAAGGAATGACCAAGAGGGTGATGCGGGATCTTCGGATTCCGACCCCCGATTTTTACGTGGTCGAGGACGCGACTCAGATTAGCCAAGTGAATCTGCCCTTACCGTTGTTTGCCAAACCGGTAGCCGAAGGGACAAGCAAAGGGATCACCGAAACCTCCAAAATAAATAGTTATCAAGACTTACAAACCGTCTGTCTTAATTTATTACAAACCTTTCGGCAACCGGTTTTAGTAGAACGCTATTTACCGGGCCGGGAGTTTACGGTGGGAATCGTCGGTACCGGCAATGACGCTTCGGTGATCGGCGTCATGGAAGTGCTGCTGAAAGAAGAAACCGCGGCGGGAGTGTATTCTTATTACAATAAAGCCAACTATCAAGAATTAGTTGAATACCGGTTGGCTTCCGGTGAGATCGTTCAAGCTTGCGCCGATGTGGCTTTAAGAGCCTGGCGGGGATTGGGTTGTCGTGACGCCGGCCGCATCGATCTAAAATTGGATGAGGATGGAATACCTAATTTTATGGAAGTTAATCCGTTGGCCGGTTTGAATCCCATCCATTCCGATTTGCCGATTTTAGCGGGTTTAGCGGGGATCGACTATCATCGCTTGATCGGGATGATATTAACCTCAGCCTTAAGACGGGTTGGAAGAAAATAGTTAGCGGCTAAGGCTTCGAATTACCGCTAAATATGAGGATCTTTTAAAGATTTTGCTTATCAAGGGCCAATCCATCGAAAAAAGTCGGGTTTGGCCCTTTTATCGTTCCTTACCGGGTTGGTGATTCCTCAAAATGAATTTCTATGATAATTCATTTTTGAAAGCGCAATCTTTCAATCAATCCCTTTTTTAAAATGAAATAACTCCCGGCGAAGTTTGGTAAAGTTTAGTCAATCGAGTATAATATTTCAGAATTGAAATATTAAACGGCGAAAGAGGAGTGCCATGGACGATAAGCGGGTTTTATTATATAAAGCCATCTTACGGGTCCAAGAGAAATTATACCGGTTGTCCAAAATTCATTTGGAGCGGTTCAACCTCTCCGACGCCGAATATGGAATCATTAATAATTTGGGAGATAACGCGTTGACCTTAAGCGAGTTAAGCCAACGGATGTTAAGAGTCAACAGCAACACTACCGCCATGATCGATCGCCTGGAAGCAAGGGGGTTGGCCAGGCGGGAGCCGGACCCGGACGACCGCAGAGTGATTAGGGTTAGGTTAACCGAAGCGGGCAAGAAATTAAGGGATGAGGTTGTTCCGAAACAAAATCGTTTTTTACAGGAACTACTGGCGGCTTTAACCGACTTTGAAGCCTCGGCGTTAATCGCTTTATTGGAGAAAGTCGAAAAAAAATGCCTTGACGATCATTATTATAACTCGAAACGATAAAGCAACTTCATTAATAAGAATGAATTGGGTTAATACCAGTAATTATATCAAGGAATTTTGCTAACGATTAATTAATTCTTTCGTTAAAAAATAGATGACGATGTATTATTTGTGATTAGAATAAGATATTAAATTAATTTGATAAAAGATCCAACTGATCATTTTAAATCCGGAACCAGTTTGTTTTTCTCGGGGGGCTGATTTGGTGAACAAGAAGATCATAATCGGAATTTTAATCGTTTTATTGGGAATAACCGGTTACAAAGTTAAAGTAAAACTGGAAGGAAAACGAGCGCAGCAAAGCATGGCTATGCAAAACGGTCCCAGTTTATCGGTGCCCTTGGTAAAAACCTTGGATGTGACTTTAGAGCCGATTCGGGAAACCCTTGAACTTGTCGGCAGCATTAAGGCGGAAACCGAGATTGCGGTCCAGCCCCGGATCAGTGGACGATTAATGTCACTAATGGTTGAGGAGGGTCAAGAGGTAAAAAAGGGCGACTTGATCGGCTTGATCGATGATGAAGAGATCCTCCTGCAATTACAACAAATTGAAGCCAACATTATCGGAATTAAGGCTAATCTGCAACAAGCCGAGGTAAACGCTTCCCGGCTCAAGGCGCAAAAGGAACGGTATCGTGAATTATTGGAGAAAAGATACATATCGCAATGGGAATATGATCAGGCCGAAAATTCGCATATCGCGGCTGAAGCCACCCTTGATAACATCAGGTCACAGCTATCGGTGGCTGAAAAGAACCATCAACTACAAAAAATACGGTTGGAACAAACCCGGATTTATGCTCCGGCGTCCGGATACGTTCTCCAAAAATTAGTGACTCCGGGAGTGAATCTGACTTCCGGAACGACCATCGTGACGTTAGCCCCCTTGACCCCGGTAAAACTCACTTTCAATATCGATCAGAAAGACGCCGCTAAGATCAGAAAAGGAATGGCGGTTGACTTCGTTTGCGACGCCATGCCGAACCGGGTTTATCGAGGACAAATCGACCAGGTTGCGCCGGTTTACGATCCGAACACCAGGACCCTCGCCTTAACCGTGACCATTCGCAATGAAGATCACAGTTTGGCGCCGGGAATGTTCGGGATTGTCACTATTATCATCGGCGGTAAAGATTTCGCGTTGGTGGTTCCCCAAGAGGCGGTCCTGGTTCAAAACGGTCAGACCGGAGTTTACGTAGTCGGACCCGAAAACAAGGTTCGGTTTCAACCGGTTAAGACCGGTTTGGCCGCTGAAGGCCGGGTAGAGGTGGTTTCAGGATTAAAAACCGGAGATTTGGTTGTGGTGGTAGGTCAAAACCGGTTGCGCGACGGACAAGAGGTTGAGATATTCGGCGCCGGCGCCAACCCCGGCAAGAATAACAACGCCTCCGAACGGGGGTCAAATGCCGCCGCCAAGTCCGGGGATAATCAATCCTCCGCGAGAGTAGGTGACCGCGGTTGAAATTAATCGAGTTCAGCGTCAAAAGGCCTGTAACTACCACGATGTTCTTCGCGGCTCTAGTTATTTTAGGAGTGGTGAGCCTCTCGAGGATGTCGATGGATTTGTTCCCGGAGATTTCCTTTCCAACGATCAGTATCAGCACCAGCTATTCCGGAGCGGGCCCGGAAGAAGTGGAGCAAATGATCACGATCCCCGTGGAACGGGCGGTGGCTACGGTAAACCGGGTGGAGTCGATCACTTCCAATTCCGGAGAGGAGAGATCATGGGTAAGGGTTAATTTTGCTTGGGGTACGGATCTTGAGGCCGCCGCCAACGATATCCGTTCGAATTTGGATCGGATCCGGCGGAGTTTGCCCGACGGGGCCGGAACTCCAACGGTGTTTAAATTTGATTCCAACGCTTCGGCCATTTTAACCTTGGGGTTATACGGCGATATGGACGAGGGCGCTCTCCGGGAATTGGCCGAGGATACCATTAGCTATCAATTGCAAAGAGTTCCCGGTGTCGCCAACGTGGACGTGAGAGGGGGCAGAAGGCGTGAAATAAGGGTAAACCTTAAACAAACCAGACTCCAGGCCTTGGGAATCACCTCCGAACAAGTGGTCAATGTTATTAAAGCCGAGAATACTAATTTACCTGCGGGTTATATCGAGTCCGGCTCCGGTGACTTTCTACTGCGGACCACGGGCGAGTTTCGGGATTTGGAGGAAATTCGAAACTTAGTGGTGACGACCAGGGATGGGGTTCCGGTTTATTTAAAGGATATTGCCGAGGTAGAGGAAGGCTATGAGACCACCCGCTCGTTGGTGCGGATCGACGGTCAAACCGGCATCGTCCTTTCGCTCCAAAAACAAGCCAATGCTAACACGGTGGCTGTCGCCGATCGGGTTTATAAGGTTTTGAATGAGTTAAACCGGATGCACCCGGAGATCAAGCTTCGGATCATTAACGATAATTCCACCTATATCCGGCGGGCGGTTCAGAGCGTTACCAATGCCGCGATCGCCGGCGGGGTGTTGGCCGCCCTTGTTTTACTGCTGTTTCTCCACAATTTCAGGGCGACTGTGATCGTCTCCGTGGTGATGCCGATCTCGATTTTGACAACTTTCGTACTTGCCTATTTCGGTAAAATGACCTTGAACACCATCTCCCTTGGAGGTCTGGCTTTAGGAGTCGGGATGCTGGTTGATAACTCGGTGGTGGTTTTGGATAATATTTTCCGTGTTTATCATCAGGGCGGCGATGATATTGAAAGCGCGGCCATGGTGGGAACCTCGGAAATGATCCCGGCGTTGGCGGCTTCGACTTTGACCACTATTTGCGTATTTTTCCCCTTGGTCTATATCAGCGGGCGGACCGGGATTGTTTATAAAGAATTATCCTATATGGTTATTTTCTCTTTAATCTGTTCATTCTCGGTGGCAATTACCTTAATTCCGATGCTGTGCGCCAAATTTTTGAAAATGGGCGATCTGAGCGATGATGAAACCAACGGTCTGCGGGGAACATTGATTCGGTGGCAACATCGGCTGGAAGATTCATATCAGGGGGCTTTGAAATGGTGTTTGGAGCATAAAAAGACGGTGCTCGCCGGAGGAATCGTTATCTTTCTGGTCACACTATCCCTCTGGCCGCTGCTCGGCTCCGAGTTGGTGCAGACCACCGATGAGGGAGTAATCACGGTCAGATTAAGCTTTCCGGCAGGTACCAGGCTTGAGGATACCGACGAGACCGCCGTTTTAGTAGAAGAATCAATTCGAGAGACGGTCCCGGAGTTGGAGAATATGGAAGTCTCGGTTTACAGCGGAAGCGCTAGCTTGACACTGCGCTTGCGCAGCAAGGATCAGCGCAAGCGTTCCACTCAGGAGGTGGTCAAGGAGCTTCAGGATCGGATCCGGATTCCGGGAGTCAGAGTTCGAGTCAGAGAACGTAATAGTATGCGCATGCTTTACGGCGGTTCGCAAGATTCGATCCAAATCGATATCCGGGGTTATGACCAGGAAACCGCCAGACAGATTGCGATCATGGTAATGGACCGGATCGCTAAAATTCCCGGTGTGACCAACGTCAGTTTTTCCCGGGAAGAGGAACGTCCGGAAATGAATATCAGGATCGACCGGAAACGTGCCGCCGACTATGGCGTTTCCGCGGCGCAAATCGCCAACGCGATTCAAGGGAATGTGGAAGGCAAGGTGGCTACCGTATACCGGAAAGACGGCGAGGAACTCCAGGTCCGGGTGAACCTGGACGAATCGGAACGCAGTTCCTGGCAGGACTTAGGCAAAATCATGGTGGCCACGTCGGGAGGGCGGGTCATCCCTTTAAAGAGTCTGGTGGAAGTGGTTCAGGGCAACAGTCCGGTGAATATCGAACGTAAAGACCAGGAACGGAACATGACGGTCTCCGCTTCCATCAGCGGCCGGGACCTTTCCGGGGTGATGGCGGATATTCAACAAGATCTTTCCCAAATCGATTTACCTCCCGGAATCAACCTTTATTATGCGGGTGATTATGAAGAACAACAGCAAGCCACGGCCGAGCTATTGATGGCGTTGACGCTTTCGTTGATGCTGGTTTATATGGTAATGGCCGCGCAGTTCGAATCATTTTTAGACCCGTTCATCATCATGTTCTCAGTTCCCTTCGCTTTGACCGGCGTGATTTTGATGTTGTTTTTCACCGATACTAACATTAACTCGCAGGTATATATCGGTTTGATAATTTTGGGTGGAGTGGTCGTGAACAACGCCATTGTGTTGATTAGTTATTTCCGGATGTTGATGGAACGTGGCAACGGGTTAATCAGCGCCGTTCTCAAAGGAGGCCGGGCCCGGTTGCGTCCGATTATGATGACTACCTGCACTACCTGTTTGGGATTGCTTCCTTTGGCCTTAGGGATCGGCGAGGGAGCGGAGACCCAGACTCCGCTGGCCCGGACGGTTATCGGAGGTTTGGCTTTCGCCTCGGTCCTAACTTTATTTTTGATCCCGGTCATTTTTACGGGTTTGGAAGAAATGCGCCAACGTTTTCGAAATCGCCGGACTTATGGCGCTTTGGCGTTAATAGTGATGCTTGGTTTGTTGGCGGGTATCGCCATGCCGGTCCGAGCGGCAGAGGCGCAAAAACTCAACTTGGCTGAAGCGGTTCAGATGGCCTTCCAAAATAGCGAGGCGGGGAAAATAATTCGCTTGAAACGGGAGAACGCCGAATCGGTTTTCCGTTTGGATCAAAGCGCCAAAAAACTCAAGACATATCTTGAAGCGGAATCCAAGGATTCTAAAACGAGCGAAAGCGACAACCTAAGTGTGACCGCGGAAAAATCGGTCCCTCTTAAAAATTTAATCGGGCTCAAGTCCTTAACCGATTTGGCGAATGAGAGTTCTAAAAAGATTACCTTGCTTGGCTTGGAAGAGGAAGAGGCGAACCTGATCCAAACTGTAATTTTTGCTTACCAGAAGGAAATTTTAGCTAAGAAAGACTTAGAATTGGCCGAGGAAGATCTGGAACGGAGCAAAAAATTTTTCGATGAGATAATGACCAGGGCTAAGCTGGGATTGACCAGCCTCAGTGAGGAAATAGGAGCCGAGGCCAGGGTGGCGAGCGCCGAAACCAGTGTTAACCGCTGCCGTCAGCTTTACCGTTTGGCCAAGATCGAGCTTCGTCAATTAATCGGGGCCGACAGTGAAGCCGAATTCGAGTTGGAACCGGTGGAGTCGATATTGGAACCCGGCGAGCCGGATCTGGAAATAATACGGCGCCGGGCTTGGTCTCACCGGGCCGATCTGAAGAAGTCCGAAGAAGAATTATTCCGGGCCGATAATTTATTGAAGTTGGCCAAGTTATCGCAAAGGGTCGGAATCACTTTAAATTGGAGTGTCGAAAAAGAAGATTTTGAAGCGGGATTGGGCATTACCAATCAGAACCAAAACAGCAGCGATGAATGGCGATTAACGGGCAAGATCAGCGCCTTTCCATATCAAGAACCGCAACGCGACGAGTCGAATCTGGACACGGAAGGGACCTTCAGACTCTCTTTTAAGTGGACTTTATTCGACGGCAAGGCCCGGCGTGAGCGGGTAAAACAAGCGGAGTTGTTGCGCGAACAAAAAAAAGCGGAATTGGCGCGCCTCAAAAAGAGCGTTGATTATGATGTGGAGACGGAGTTTTATAATTATCAAAACAAACTCGACGAAGTGCGCAACGGTGAAATTCAAGTCCGTTCCAAACAAATTTATTTGGAAGCCGCCGAAGCTAAATTGAGGTTGGGATTGGCCTCCGTCAAAGATGTTTTGGACGCCCAGGCGGAGTACCATCAAGCGTTGGTTGATTATGAAAAAAGCAAGAGCGATCTTTATCTGGCTGAGATTAGGCTGCTGAAAGTCTCCGGAATGCTTACCCCGGAAAGGATTCTTACTTTTCCCACTCAAAAGTATTAATCACTTGGACGGATAACAACACGTCGCTTTTTACATTAATGCCCAATTTTTTGGCCCGGGCTAAATTGATGATCGGTTCGCCTTTGGTGGTTGGCTTCATTTCAAATTCGGACGGTTTTTTGACGCCGGCTAAAATTTGACGGGCGATTTTACCGGCGGCTTGTCCCTGCTCATAGCCGGAAACCGATACCACGCAGAGAGTGCCGAAACTAGCCCGGTCTTTCCAAAAACTGAAGTCGGGCAGCCGGCTGTTCGCGGCGGTCCATTTCAACACTTCCTGGTAGGGAACGTTTTGACCGTTGGCGTCTTTAAAACCGAAGATTCCGATTAACGCCACGGCATCGACCGTTGAATGATATTCCCTCATTTTTTCCTTGTATTCCTCGAAGGTTAGGATGGTGTCCCAGGCGACAAATTCAACTTCCGGAACTTGATCGAGTTTAGCCTTCATCCGGGCCATGACCGGGATCCACATCGGGCTGTCGTCAAATACCGCCGCGATTTTCTTAACGTCGGGCACAATTTGTTTCAGAAGTTTGACGCTTTCGACAAAATGTTCGATTTCCAATACACCGGCGACATTAGCGGCTTGATCATAATGATATACTTCAGGCGCTTCATTGACTGCGGAAAAGACATGGAGCAGATCGGTATTGTTATAATACTCGCCTACGTATATTTGGGCATCGTCGTCGGTGGTGTAAATCAGATCCGGTTTCCAGGAGTCAATTAAGGCGCGGGCCTCTCTTCCTTTTTGCTGTTTTTCCGCTTCGGAACTGAATCGCTTAGTATCCATTTGGAATACTCGATACTCGATCTTAAAATCCTCTAACGCGTCCTTGAATCCGCCGTATAAAGTATCCGTCCATTCCCAAGGAGAATGGTAACTCATAATGTGGAGAATTTTAAATGTTTTCTCGGGGATCGTAATTTCCGTGTCGGTGGCGGAAATATCGACGGCGGCTTTTTGGTCTTCCCCGGTTAGTTTGATGCCGATAAATACAGCACAGCATATTAAGATTAGCGCAATGGTAATTAGAAATGTTTTTTTATCGTTCATTTAAACTCTCCCCTTAAACCTAGTTGACGAAACAAAGCCGATTTTTTTTAGAAAGTTAAAGGAAGATTATAACAATATTATCGGTAAAGACAATAAAAATGTTTAGAGTGAAAATTTGAGAACGCAGGGTTTTTGACTCGCAAGGCTCGCCATCATCATCGTGATCCGAACCGGCGTGTTCACCTAAGCAAATTGTATTCCACCTTATAATAAAAATGATGGACAAAATATCTGGTAGTTGAGATTTTTGTCCATCATCACGTTATAAAGAATACAATTGCGACCGTGGCTCACAGCAACGGTTCAGAGTCCGGCTTAAATTAAAGAAAACCGACCTTTGGTCGGTTTATACCCTCTGGTGCCGAAGGCCGGACTCGAACCGGCACGCTTTTTAGGGCGGTAGATTTTGAGTCTACTGCGTCTGCCAATTCCGCCACTTCGGCAAAACTCTGTGGAATTGCGTGCAGAAATATCCTACCATAGGTTTAGGCTTTTTTCAAGAGGGTATTTTAGGATGATTAGGCGTTAAAATGGGCGTAATATCCTCGGAGTATGAATTAAAAAAAACCTCTTTTGGAATTTTACCATAATAACTAAAACCGGTAATTAAAACCGACGGCAAGACCGGAGGATAAAAAGCTGCTATTGAATTCGTCGTCATATTTTTCGAAAAAGGATTTAATACTAAGGTAAATGCCGAAATTTTCGGTATAAAGGTAGTTATATTTAAGTCTTAAGAAGATAAGCTCGGCGTCATTTTTAAAGGTTTCTCCGGATTCTTCACTCTTTAAGGCGGCGTCCACCGATATCCCAAGAGAACCCTCCAAAGAGATTAGATCGCTGAGATAAAAAGTTAAATCCGTTCCTAAAAGAATGCCGTTGAGATTATATTTACTATTTTGATCGCTATTTTGGTCGCGTTCCCGGTAATAACCTAAAACTATTAGCGCGGCGTCAAATTTTTCTCCATTAACCACGCGCCACCCCGCTTTTAATTGATAGCCGGTATAATCTACTTCATATTTTTCGTCAAACCAATCATCTTCAAAGACAAGTGTTTTTAAGTGACCTTCCAAACCGATGATAAAATTATTGATATCCGCTTCCAACCCGACCGTTGATAATATTAATTCGCCGTCACCCTTACCCTCGTTGTCCTTGTATTCCCATTGCCCCCAAATGCTATGGTCGATATAGACGCTCCCGCCCATGGTTGCTGTGGCAAAAGAGATTATTAGTAATACGGATATTATAATAATCGATAGCTTTTTCATACTTTTTCTCCTATTAGTTTACTAAATGAAATATATATAACAAAATATTACCATAT
>JAAYHS010000188.1 GCA_012735315.1 Bacillota bacterium
ACCCTTAAATTACTCCGGCAACGCCTAACGGTTTTAAATACGATCATTACGATCGCGCCCATGTTGGGCCTATTGGGCACGGTTACCGGTTTGATGCGCTGTTTCAATCTCTTGGGGAAGGGAGTAGCCATTTATGAACCGGCGGAAATGAGCCTGGGGATTAGCGAGGCTTTGATAACCACCGTCGCCGGGCTGGTGATCGCGGTGATTGCCACCGTTTTTTATAATTATTTTAATGCCCGGCTCAATTCGTACCTCTTTGATTACAACCAGGCGCTGGGGGAGGGAATTGACGGATGAAGCCGCCGCTTAAACCGGAGCCGCTGCCGCCCCCTAAAATCGAGATTATAAACTTGATCGATGTTTTAATCACCTTGATTGCTTTTTTCATGTTTACTACCGTTTTCGCGACTAGACAAGGGCAACTGGAGATCGAGCTTCCCACCGCGTCGCGGAGCGTTTCCGCCCAAGTCGAGGTTGGAACCGAAATCGGTTTGACTAAAGAGAACCGGATCATCATAGCCGGGAGACTACTGGGTCCGGGAGAATTAACCGAATATCTCCGGAAAAATTGCCGTAGCGGCGAATTAGTCGTGGTCAAAGCCGACCGGGAATGTAAATATGAATGGGTGATCAGTCTGTTGGACCGAATTAAAAGTTCCGGTATAACGAGGGTGGGGCTTCGATTCACGCCGGACGATTAGCGTTAAGAGTGATGAAACGCCGCTCGATTTTAACCATTTAAAATTAACCGGTTATTTCCGGCGATTCCCGAATTGGCGGCCCGTTTCATTTTAGAAAACGCTTCGGCAAATGTTGGCGAATGGTCTCTTGACTTCTTTCCCGCTTTAGTGTTATAATCTTTTATGCGTTTGAATGGTCGCGTGGCTCAGTTGGTTAGAGCGCCGCGCTCACATCGCGGAGGTCACTGGTTCGAGTCCAGTCGCGACCACCAACAGTGAGTAGTGAACAGTAATCAGTATTGACGGCTAAATTTGGAAGTGATAGTTGTGAGTGCTAATTAATTACTGATCACTAACTGATCCCTGAAAAACGGAGCCGTGGTGTAGTCGGTTAACATGCCAGCCTGTCACGCTGGAGATCGTGGGTTCGAGTCCCATCGGCTCCGCCAATTATTACTGAAAAGTTGCCACGATAGCTCAGTTGGTAGAGCAGAGGACTGAAAATCCTCGTGTCGCTGGTTCGATTCCGGCTCGTGGCACCATTTTTTTAGTATAACTTTCGGCCGTTAATATGCGAACGCGAATAATCAGTTTAACCTTGTTTATCCCGGGCGCTTTGACCCTCAAGGATAAACGGCAAATCATTCAAAGTATGATCGCCAGAATCCGAAAACTTAACGTTTCCGTAGCCGAAATCGGTTACCAGGACCAATGGCAAAGATCAAGGCTGGGAATGGCGGTCGTCAGTAACAGTAACGCCTTTCTGGACTCGATCGAAGCGGAAATAATCAAACTAATCGAAACCCAGTACCCGGTGGAGATTGTCGAGACCATAATTGAAGAACATTAAAAACCAACCTGCGCGTTGGTTTTTCTTTTTGCTCGTATTAAATTAACAATTGGTGAATAAAAATTAACATTCCTACAATGGAAAATCTCCTTGAATTATTTAGCAGGAAAACTAATATCTTTATAGAATTGATGAATAATTATACACAAAGAAAGCGTGATTACCCGTGATAAGCTTTCGAAAAGCCAAAATGGCCGATGTGGAAGCTCTTCATCAACTCATTAATGAACTGGCGGACTTAGGTTTAATGTTACCCCGGTCCCGAAGCACCCTCTATGAGGCATTGCGTGAATTTACAATAGTGGAGGATAACGGCGAATTTGTCGGAGGCGGGGGGCTGCATATTATCTGGGAAGATTTGGCCGAGATTCGCGCTTTGGCTATTAAACCGGAATATCACGGTAAAGGCGTCGGTAAACGGTTGGTTAATGAATTATTAAAGGAAGCCAAAGAACTGGGTATTCCTCAGGTGTTCGCCTTGACTTATCAGGTTGATTTCTTCAAAAAATGCGGTTTCCGAGAGGTTTCCAAAGAAAAAATGCCGCAAAAAGTTTGGAAGGATTGCATCAATTGTCCGAAATTTCCAAACTGTGATGAGGTGGCGGTAATCCGGACGGTTGATTAACCTTAGATATCATTCGTTTGATTGCGGTCGGGCTTGGCCGGCTTGAGTTCAAAAGCGGCGCAAGGCGCGCCGCTTGCTTGCTGCACGGCTATAGCCGGCATTTGTTTGGTTTTAAAGCCGAATGCCTTACAACCGTTAGGGAAATTTTGGTCCCAAGTTATATAAAAATGGCGGCATTGAAAACAGTTAATTCTTTTCGCTTCCATAAGGCCGGTCAAACAAAAACTCCTATTTTTCCTACTTTTTCTTGAGCCCCTTTTACCGCCTCCATGATAATGTCGCGGTTGATCTCTCCGGTTCGGTAAAAACCGTTAATTAACCAAACGCTAAAGGTATCACCCGCGCCGACGGTGTCTTTGACTTCCGCCACCGGAAACTCGATCTGATATTGTTCTTTGTTTTCACGGTCAAAAACCCGCACCTGATCATTGAAAGTCACCAAAGCAATTTCATGATCGATTTTATGCATAATCTGCTCCCAGGGGTCGGAAGAACTCATTCTTAAGATTTTACAAGAACCGGTGGAGGTAACGTCGCGGACATCCGCGTAATCGGCTTTGAAGTTTCGGATACAGGTCTCCTCGTGTAAGACAACCACATCAAAAACTCCCGAAAAAATCCGGGGTTTAATGCCTTCCCGAAACCTTTGATAAATTCCGAGATCATAGTTGCGGACGTTAACATTACGGTAGTCGAAGTCTTGCAGTGAATTTTTAAGGCAAAAGACATGATCGAGCGGGTATAACATCGGGTTATAGATCGTCGTCAATTCAACCTCATAATTAAATTGCCGCAGTCCCCGCACCACATTACCGACTCCGCCCGGATAGACATTGCAGTTCCCGGAAGCGATAATCCAATCGATAATTACATCCCCGGCTATGGTTAGTTTTTTAGTCACGAAACCAAAGACCTCCTTATTTTAGCGATAAGCTCTATTTTTTAGCTTTAAATGAAGGTTTAAAGCGAACGGAGCTATTTTTAAGTTGTTATTCGGTATGATTTAAGTTTATCCTTTTTTAAGTAAAAGGTCAAAACCTCCATCAGATCTATAATAATTTTACACCAATATCAAATCTCGATACCTTTTATTGTTGGGTCGGCCTTTTTTTGACGTAAGAAAATGATTTTCATAAGCCTATCATATTTTACAGCGGTGCGGGAACACGGAGCTAAAAATTGAAAGCAACAAAGTTGATTAAAGGACATCCGCTTAAAAAGTGGAAATATAATCATAAGGCTTCAGCCGAACTTAAGGAGGCTATTAGAGATGAAGATCGCGGTTTTTTCCGATATCCACGGAAATGCCCTCGCTTTGGGAGCGGTATTAAAGGACATCATTTCCCGGGGAGCCGATTTGGTTTTTTGCGGCGGTGATCTGGTCGGTTATGGGGCTTATCCCAATGAAGCGATCGATTTGATCCGGAAATGCCGCATCCCGACGGTTATGGGCAATTATGACGATGGGGTCGGCTTTAATAAACCCGATTGCGGTTGCAATTTTACCGACCCTCGAACGGAGGAATTGGGTCGGATTTCTTTGGAATGGACCAAAAAACAGGTTAGCTTCGAGAACCGTTCCTTTTTACGTAGTTTGCTGGAGAGGCTTCAATTTACCGTCCATGGAAAGAAGATTTTGATAGTTCACGGAAGTCCGCGTAAAATCACCGAACCACTTTATGCCGACTGTCCCGAGGAATCGGTGTTAAGATTGTTTGAAGATGAGAATGTGGATATCATTATTTGCGGGCATACCCACATCCCATACACCAGGATCGTGAATTCCAAGTGTTTAATCAATGCCGGCAGTGTTGGAAGACCGAAGGACGGTGATCCGCGGGCCGCTTATACGTTGATTAAATTAACCGAGAGTTCTTTGGAAACCGAGGTAATCCGGGTTAAATATGATGTGGAAGCGATGGCGAGAGCGATTGAGACATCGGGATTGCCGCCGGAGTTTGCGACGGCGCTGCGAAACGCTTCGGGTTAAAATTGTCCATTTCCCGTTTCACTATTTGCGCGCCTACTATAATGACCATAATTATAAAAAGAGCTTCCTTTGCGGAAGCTCCATTATTTGTTGAAATTTATTTAATCTTGAAGAACTTGGAAGCTTTCAGCCGCCTTTTTGGCAAAATCCAAGGGCTGATCGATCGATTCGAAGTGAATATAGAATAACCGGGGTTCATCGAATAACCAGTGATTATGCAATGCGGTCACGATAATATTCCGTTCCCGGAGCTCGGAGATGAAAGGGTTGATTTCATCTTGTAAGATAACGGTCTCGCCCAGGTTTAAGGTCCTGCCTTGTCCATCGGGGGACTCAAAGGAGAAGAGGGCGCCCCGGGTCAAACTTGATTGGCTGGGTCTTCCCAAGATCTCCGCGTCGATGTTTCTTAAACGTAAAACGGTACAGGGATCTTGGTTCAGGATTGTGCCGTTTAGGATCTGGGCAAACTGCTGGCAAAGATTGTGCTTGTCTTTACTCATTTGTTTCCCTCCTTCGGTTACCAAGTATATGCGGGTTTGGTTACATTTGTGTCAATCCTTTTGCCTTCTGTTACATTTACATTGATGATACGGCCATAAGTGATAACAATAATTGCAAAAATAATGTCAACTTAGCCTTCGACATCGTGTCTCCGGCCTCTGGAGCGGTACTCTTACCCCGGCGGCTATGAAACATCCTGTTTCCAAGCCGCGCCGTCGGCCTCCCGCCTCCGGGTGGTATTAGGTATTTAGATAGATTGTTCTCATGCCCCGCACCCGGGATCCGTGTCGAACGGTGCAATACCTTAATCTGTTTTTTAAAATAAGCAAAATTATGGACTTACATTAGACTCCAAGGATGGAGTCCGCCGCTTCTTTTACATGGATGTAAAAACAGCGGTTGGCGACAGAAGCCTTTGCTTGGTTGCCAGACAGAAGGCCATGGATGGCGAAGACCCACTAAAAACCGGGATGAATAAAGGAGGGTCCGGGAACCATTGGTTCACGGCGACTTTTTGGATACTTTTTGGTCGCTCAAAAAGTATCCCGCCGCCGGAACAGTGTACAGGCGGAGGGAAACAAACAAAAGATTATCATATGGAACATCCTGTTCTCGTGCCACGCGACCGCCATCCTTGTCGGTCGGTGCTATACGTAATCTGTTTTTTTAAAAAGTAAAATTATGAGCTTTCATCAGACTTTATGGATGAAGTCCTCCACTAAAACTAGCCACGGGGTGGCCGGGAGATTCAGTTTTCGAACGGCCTAATTATCTGATGGTGCCTTCCCTGATTATCTTCACTTTGACTAGCACGCGGAACCGCGCCTTGGGAAAAATTTTTTTCCAATCGTTTCGCTTCCAAAGCTCATGATGCTGTACTCTGAACTGTTCCCAAAAATCGATCGGGTCGGAGTTAAACTGCTGTAGCTTTTTAATGGTGGCGCTCAACCGGGCTTCGATTTCGGCTTCCATCTTTTTTTCCAGCTCTTGAATGAACCGGTGAGTCAGTTTAATCCGTTTCCGGGTGCTGACAATTTCACTTAAGACACCTTCTACTTCGGTTTGAACTAAAAAAATGGCTGTCCCTCGTTGACCAGCACCTTAATCTTAGTTTTCCCTTTGACGGCACGTAGTGAATACTTAGGTCCGGCGATATCGTCCGAAAAGTCAAAGGTAATTCTGCCCGCCTTCATTTGGTTCGTCAATAAACCGAAAGTTTGGCTCTCTTCGTAATTTAGCTCTCCCGCCAACCGATGGCCGTTGAAAACCGCCAATCCTTCCATGATATATTTACCTTCTTTTTCATCAATGTCGATTAAGCCTGCGTAGACATCCTTTGAGCCATAGAGGAGCTTTTGATGGAAGAGCCAAGACTCTATGAAATAAGTTCGATCGCTTTTAGTAGCGAGTCTTCTGGTGAGATCGGAAGTCAATCCGGGCATGGTTTTGGTTTGCGGCGTAAACTCCAAGATCTCCTTGGCGGTCCGCGGGGACTGGGCGACCAAGATTAGGCAATGGGGAGGGGTTTTCGGGCTTCTCAACAGCCAATCCAGAATCGGATTCACTCCGGCCCTAGCCGTTTCCGATCCGATAACCAGTAATTGTTTTTGCTGAATCACTAAACGCCGTTCCGTCATTGCCTCTAGAGCGCTGAAAGCTTCGTAGACTGAACTTCCACTCGCGCTTATGGTTTGAAAGTCCTTCCCGCGACTGCCGGAACGAGCCCCTGGCGGCAATATCTCTTTAAGCAAAGGTATCTGGATGGTCATCCTAACTTGATTTTGGGAGTCGATATCAATGCCGATATTGGTAATGAAGGCCCGCCGGTCAACTTCCTCCAGGTCCCAGCAACCGGGAACGGTTAGTAAAGATAAGATAATTAGCCAATACCACTTATGACTCAATCCCGCTTTCACCACCCTTTTTCCCGCGGATCAAGGCGCCGCAATAAACCAAAAGCGGATATCCTAATGTTAAGTAAACCGTCAACTGCCGGGTGATCTCATAAAACGGATGATTGATAAAATGGGGCGTAGTAATAATTCCTTCAATCAAGATAATGATGGAGATCCCGAAAATTGCCAGACGGTAGTTAAGTTTCGAAAATTGCAGCGAAAGGCCGGTCCCTAAGAAATAAAACATAAAGGCGATGCCAACGATGAATAAAGTCATCCAAACAATGACGAATAATGGGCCGATTTGATTCAGGATTAAGTAAGGCAGCGCCACTCGGCGGACCAGTGCCAGAATAGGCCAATCAAGCGCGGTTATCATCGGCGCTCCTAAAACTCCGACGGCGGATACCACACTTAAGAGCAGCAGCAAGAAATTGCCGCCGATGAGTCCGAAGGTAATGCCGCCCAACATCCTGGGCTTTATTAATAAAGGATAAATTAACAGTAATCCAATGATGGGATTAAAGAGAGAAACCATGGAGAGGCCCGCTTTGAGGTAGTCCGGGATACTTGCCGAAAATACCGGTAATAACTGGCTGGAGTTTAATCCCTGTAGGGCAAAAAACTGCATCATCAGTCGGATTGAAACCGCGGGAATGGCTACAAACCCGGCCAACCGGCTAATCGAAAAGAGGCCGTCGTAGGCAATGTATGCAATTCCGGCTAGAAAAAGGGTGCTCAGAAACAAAAAAGGAGTACGGTCCAAAAAATAAACTAAGATCAACTCCAGTGAAATCCGGATCAATAATCCATAATGGAGCAAAAAAAAGCCAAGGAATAACAGATTAATTATTCTGCCCGCCACTTTGCCGAAGATGCTTAAGGCGGCCTCAAAAATGTTTTGCTCCGGGAAACGGCGTCTGATGGCGACAACGATCAAGCCAAAGGGAATCATGTAAATAAGGGAGACCAACACCGCCCAGTAACTGCTGGGGCCGCATCGTTCAACCGCATCCCATGGCGAGACCAGAAATACCAATCCGTATAGAGTAGTCAGCATGGTGATAAAAAACATCGCCGGAGAAAGACGGACCCGGTTTCCTTGAATGTCATTCATCCTCTTGTTTGCCATGACCTATTTCAGAGCCTCCCTGTTCTTGATACCGAACTGTCTCGATGGGATGGACCGTGCCCGGTCTTTTCGGCATCCATAAAGGCCGTCGTAATACGGTATCCAAAAGTTCAATCCCCCGAATCGGCGTCCAGGGCGCCAAGTAAGATACACCGAAAGAGTTTTGTTTTGCCGCATGGGCTAGAATTAGAATCCCGGTAAAAACGATCCCGATTAACCCTCCTAAAGCAGCGGCTAAGATTAATAGGTATTTAAGAATTCTCCAAGAGAGGCCGATCCCGTAGTCAGGCCCGGAATACGAAGCGATAGCGGTCACGATTACCACCACTAAAGTAGCGTTGGAGACCAGGCCGGCCCCGACTGCGGCAATGCCCAAAACGATCCCGGCGGTTACCCCCAGAGTTTGACTTACCGGTTGAGGCAGTCTTAAACTGGCTCCCGGAAAATCTCCACGATAATCTCCATGATCAAAAGTTCAAAAACGAGTGGAAAAACCACACCGATCCGGCTCCCTGAAACCGTCAAGACAAAATCTACCGGGAGTAAGTCCGGGTTAACTCCTAATAAGGCGATATACAACCCGGGGAGGGCCACCGCGAGATTGTTGCCTAAAATCCGGAAAGCCCGTAAAAAACTCCCGAACAAAAATCCCCAGTAATAGTCCTCCGGACTTTGGTATAAGTCGTTCACCGTAGTAGGAACAATCACCGCATGAGTGCTGCCTTCCGAAATTAGGGCCACCCGCCCTTCCAGTAAACCGGCGATAATTTTATCGGGGCGTTCGGTTGCCTGGGTGAGGGGGAAGATCGTCCATCGGTTATCGGTAATCAGTTGTTCTAAATATCCGGTATTGATTAATCCATCAATCTTAATCCGTTTCAGCCGCAGGCGGACCTCCTCCACCAAGCCAGGATCGGCCACCTCCGCCAGATAAATTAAGGCTACATTCGTTTGAGTCCTTGTCCCAAGCCTCAAACCTTCAATTCGCAGAGAAGGGTCTTTCAGTAAAGAACGGATCATAGAAATACTGTCCCGGAAGGATTCGACAAATGAGATTCTAGCGCCGCGCACGGTCCTTTCGGTATTCGGGTCCGTCGGCTGCCGTTTGGCCGCGCCCAAGGTATCAAAAGTATAAACGGATGTTTCTCCGGATTGATGGATGGCTACCCGTCCGTCCAAAAGGTCGGAAATAACGGCTTCAAAATCCTGTCTGCAAATGCGGCCTCTTTCTTTAATTCCCGTTGCGACTATCCCGCCGTTATTCCCGTAGCGCCGGGCTTGGTCAAGGCTTAATTCGGTAAGCGGCCCCAGAATATTATCCTGTAAGTCGGAGGCATTGATGATTGAAGCAAGATAGACAATGGTCAACTGCCCGTCAGCCGAGGATTCAATCACCAGATCAAGCGGATTCCCAAGTTCCACTCGGATATGTTCTCTAAAATCCCGGCTGGAGGAAGGAATTAGTTTCAAAATTATACTTTCCTTATAAAATTTTACTTTTATGATGTTGATATTATTTGTTGGTAAACGAGCATTTTATTCTTTATTTCCAAATGTGTAGGGGTTTCGATTTTGGCAGGCTTTCTCTTGTTTTATTCGGATCCTGCGGTGTCGGGACGCGGGCGGTGACTTTTAAAAACCGGGATGAATAAGGAGTCCGAAACCGTGTACCTGCGACACCACATTTGATCGCATGAACGTAAAGCCGGCGCGAATAAGTGATATCTCTTAATAAATCCACTTCTTTTCAATATTCCCGGTACTAAACAAGAAAAGCGCCAGGCTGAAGCCGATTAGAACCGTAAAACTGATCCAGGTTGGGAACAAACCGGTTCCATGAATGGAAGACTTTAAAATATCCACCCCATAAGTGAGAGGAATTAGATAGGAAAGCGGTTGCAGGATAACCGGCAATGAATTCACGGGAACGAACAAACCGCAAAGAAAAATCATGGGGAAGCGGAAAAAGTTGGAGAAGGTTTGCGCCTCAAAAACTTCGCTGACCGACACCGAGATAAAAAGCCCGAGAAATGTGGAAGTTACTGCGATCAAGAAGACGCCGCCCAAGGTCTGGAACCAATTTATTCCCGAAAGATCGGTCGTGAAGAATGCTAAAAAAACGGGAATCAAGGCGTTGATGATCCCAAAAACGATGGCCCCGGTGGTTTTCGCCAGCATCAACAGCTTTAACCCGATTGGAGACAATAATAGACGTTCAAAGGAACGGCTTTTTCGCTCAAAGGTAATGGTGACGGCCAACATGGAGGTGGCGCCGAAAAGGATCGACAGCGCCATAACCCCCGGCAGGATCTCCCGGATATTAGGCGCGCTGTTAGACTTTAGGAAAAACATTAAAGTCCAGGCGAAGGGGAAAATAATTCCCCAACTAATGTTGGGCGGTTTCAAGTAATAATTTTTCATATCCTTTAAAAGAATGTTCCAAAAGGCGATCCAGGCTTTCATCGCTTGCCGCCCTCCCTTTCCTTTTTCAGTTTATCGATGCCGATACCGGTAACCTTGACAAATACTTCTTCCAGAGAAGGCCGAATGATTTTGGCTTCAAGGACCGGCAACTTATGTTCATCGAAAAATTTTATTAAAGGCGTCAGATTGACTTGCGCCGCGGAGTGAATTTTGATGAGGTTATGATCAACTATTTCGATCCGATAACCGGGAAATTCGTCGTTGATCTTTTCTTTGGACAACAGCCCTTCGTTTGCCAATGTAATTTGGACGATATTTTCGTTTTGGGCTTCCGACATCAGTTCAGAGAGGGTTCCTGATTTAATAATCTTGCCTTCCACAATAAACCCGATCCGGTGGCAAAGCCTTTCGGCTTCCTCAATATAGTGAGTGGTGAGAAAGACCGTAGTTCCTTTGGCGTTTAAGTCCAAAATCAGTTCCCGGATCTGCCTGGCGCTCTCCACATCGATTCCGGTGGTTGGTTCATCCAAAAAAAGAATTTCCGGGTCGTGGATAATTCCCGCGGCGATGGTGAGTTTTCTTTTCATCCCCTTCGAATAAGCTTTAAAAGATTTTTTTCCCGTGCCGGCCAGTCCAAATTGGTCCAATAATTCCTTGGCCCGTCTTTCTCTGGTTTTCTTTTCCATTCCGTAAAGAGCGGCGCAAAAGGTCAGATTCTCAAAACCACTCATCTCATCATATAAGTTGCTTTCATCCGGTATAATGCCGATGCGGCGCTGGGCTTGCTTGATGTTTTTTACACAGTCAATGCCGGAGATGATGATCGAACCGGAAGTAGGCCGGGCAAGGCCGGTAAGCATGTTGATGGTTGTAGTTTTACCGGCGCCGTTCGGGCCCAAAAATCCGAAAATTTCTCCCTGTTCAACGGTGAAATCGACGCCTTTGACGGCTGTAAAGGCACCGTAATTTTTGGTTAAGTTTTTAACCTCCAGGATTGCCAAATTATCATCTTCTTTCTTAGAAAAATAACACACCCATTATCCGCCAAAATAGTGTTTCCATCAGAGTTTATTTGTCTTTGCCGCAACCGCATGGATGTTCTTTTTGATCCCCGTGGCATTTCTTAATCCGTTCTTCGCTGCATTCGCCGTTTTCCGGTTTTAGTTCGGGATGTTTACAATTACAGTCGCTCATTACCCTAACCCTCCTTTCCACAACAGCAATCTTCACTCATAGTTTTCAAACAGCTACCTTCCCGTTGAGTCGTTAGGGAAGCTATTTCCATAATTTTTTCCGCAACCTTTTTAAGGGTTTCACGGTCTACCCAATAATGGGTGTAGTAGCCTCTTTTTTCTCCTTTGACGACCCCGGCTTTCCTTAAAACCCGTAAATGCTGGGAAACGGCGGCTTCGGAGATGTTCAATCGCCTAGCCAGAGCGCCGACGCAAAAGTCATGGCTTAAAAGAAGGGTAATAATCTTAAATCGTGTTTCATCCGCCAAGGACTTTAAAATAACTAAAAATTCATCCATCTAGGAATGCTCCCGTTTTTAATTAAGTATTTCCTTAATTAAAATATATTACACTTAAATAGTTTCGTCAATAGTTCACCCTAAAATCCCCATAGCTTGGTTAAGATATACATTTAATTGAATCGAAACCATTTAATTATTTAATTACTATTAAAAGGAACTAGATTCCACTATTTACAACCACTGTATACTATGATAGAATATTTCCAGTAGGATATTTCGCTTCGAACCAAAAGTCCTTGGATTTTATTGAATAAATTTAAACCGAGTTTTGGAAAAAGGGCATTAGTTTTCGGACTATATGTCCTTGTATTTTATTATCGGGAGTTTTACATTAAATGGTTTTTGGCGTGATGATGACTTAAATATGTTTTAAGAAAGGGGTTACCCATGAATCAGCCGATTTGTTTGACTAAAAACGCCTTTAATTCACTGCTCGCCCACATTGTTGAGCTTGAGGAGGGGATCAGTGAGATTATTGACCTCTTTTTCAACGAACCTTCCAAGGAATCCGCGGAGATAAAGGAGACTTTAAATAATTATCTCCGCTGGATGGATACGACTTTAAAAAAAATATCCGTTACTGATGACGCCGACGATTATTTTCCTTATGTTGTCATTGGCAGCGAGGTGACTGTCGAGGATAGCGGCAGTGGCGATGTTTTCAGTTATAAACTAGTCTCGCCGCTTCGGAATAAAATTAATTCCAATGAAATCTCCCTTTTATCGCCGATGGGTAAAGCGATGCTGCTTAGAAAGGTTAACGACAAATTTATCGTTAAGGCGCCGGGCGGTGATTTCGAATACAAAGTGTTGACGGTCAAAATTACGACCGATAATGGCGATTCAAATTCCGAACCGACCGGTGACGCCAAAAAGAAAGACTTCAACAATCAGCATTCGAATTTGGTGGGATAAATTTATCCTGGAAGGGAGGTAAAAGCATGAATTCGTTTAAAACGGAACCGGACGAGCGAGTGGGGGAATTGATTGAGGAATTGGATTTTCACCCGTTAACCGCGAAAATATATGTGAAATATAACGGTAAATGCGCTTATTGCGGGCTGGACTTATTGGAGACAACGGTCAAATATCACTCGGGAACGATCGACCGTATACTGCCAAAATCCAAATATCCCGAGTTGGAATGGGAAGAAAGCAATTTGACGCTTAGCTGTTTTTCATGCAGCGACCTTAAAGGGGAATATGATGTTTTGGAATCAAATCCCGAAAATGCCTTGGAGTTGCTTGCCAATCATCAGGAAAATCTAATCTATAAAATCAAAAACGAACTTTCAAAACGGATGCAAACTGTTGAAAATGAGCGGATTAGAGTAAAAAGAATCATTCGCGGCTATAATAAAGCCGGTTGAATGCCCGGCCGCCTTGCCGTGGCGGTGGTTATAATTCTAATATATATCGGTACATCAGCCAGAAGTGGCAAAAACTGCCTGCTAAGACAAAGACGTGAAATATTTCATGAAATCCGAAAACTCTCGGCCAAGGGTCGGGTTTTTTTATGCCGTAGATTACCGCCCCCAGCGTATAAAAGAAACCGCCGGCCAAGAGCCACATAAAGCCCGGCAAAGGTAAAACCTGAAGCAATGGCCAAACGGCGACGATCGCCAGCCAGCCCATAACCGTATAAATAACTGTACTCAACCACCGGGGAGTTTCCAGCCAAAATAGTTTTAAAAAAACCCCCGCCAACGCCAGCGCCCAAATGGCGCCGAATAGACTCCAGCCCCAAGGACCGCGCAATGGCGCGAGACAAATAGGAGTATAAGTGCCGGCAATTAATATGAAAATCATGATATGGTCTAATTTACGTAAAATCCGGGTTCCTTTTGGGGAAAGCGGCAGCCAGTGATATAAAGTGCTGGCCGTATATAATAAAATCATACTCGCGCCGAAAATCGCGAATGAAACCACCCGCCACGGTTTCCCGGCAACCGCCGCCTCATAAACCATTAGTATCAGGCCGATAAATGATAAAACTACTCCGATTAAATGAGTTAATCCGCTGATTGGATCTTTTAAAACCCGCTTCGTTTTATTCATCATACCCCCGACTACACATTAAATCTGAACAGGGCGATATCCCCGTCCCGCATCACGTAGTCCTTACCCTCCAGCCGGACTAAGCCCTTTTCCCTGGCCGCCGCGTAAGAGCCGCAAGCCATTAAATCATCATAGCTTACTATCTCCGCCCGGATAAACCCCTTCTCAAAATCGGAATGAATCTTCCCGGCGGCCTGGGGCGCTTTGATTCCTTTGACGATCGTCCAAGCGCGGACCTCCGGCTTCCCGGCGGTCAAAAAACTGATCAGTCCCAACAGCCGGTAGCTCTTCTTGATTAACTGGTCCAGACCGGATTCGGCGATCCCCAGTTCTTGAAGATATACCTTGCGTTCGGCTTCTTCCAGTTGGGCGATTTCCTCTTCAATCCGGGCCGAGATCACGATCAGTTCCGCGCCTTCCGCGGCCACGTATTCCTTTAATTCCATCAGCAACCGGTTTTGCTCCGGGTCCAGCGCCAAATCCGCTTCACTGACATTAGCGGCATAGATTACCGGTTTGGCGGTTAACAGAAATGCCTGCCGGACAACGGGTTTTTCATCATCACTGAAATTCATCGCCCGGACCGGTTGTTCCGCTTCCAAGCCGGCTTTAATTTTACGGTAAATGTCTAGTTCCGCTTGGGCCTGGGTTTTTAGTTTCAAATCATGGGTTTTAAGGGAAAGGGTTGTTTTTTCGATCCGCTTCTCGACGGTTTCGAGATCGGCCAAGATTAACTCGAGATTGATCGTTTCCACATCCCGCCTGGGGCTGACCGCTCCGTTGACGTGGACGATATTGGAGTCCTCAAAACAACGGACCACATGGACAATGGCGTCGACTTCCCGGATATGAGACAAAAATTTATTTCCCAGCCCTTCGCCCCGGCTGGCGCCTTTGACCAGTCCGGCGATATCGACAAACTCAATGGTGGCCGGGGTTGTTTTGTCGGGTTGATACATGGCGGCCAATTTTTCAAGGCGTTCGTCAGGCACGGCCACAATTCCCACATTCGGGTCAATCGTACAAAACGGATAATTGGCGCTTTCCGCTCCTGCTTTGGTAATGGCGTTGAACAGAGTGCTTTTACCGACATTCGGCAGTCCGACGATTCCGAGTTTCACGTGGCAAACCTCGCTTCGATTAGATAATTTGACTAAAAAAAAGAAGCCACAATTATTATAATGGACTTTGGACCACATTACAAACCAAATCGAATTTTGGGAGCGGGATACGCAACCGGGATTCAGGTATTTTTCTTTAAAAACGAAATTATTTCCTCTTCCGGCAAGGGTTCGCAATAAAAATACCCCTGGATCTTATCGCACTGATGAGTTTTTAAGTATTCAAATTGTTCCCGGGTCTCCACGCCTTCGGCGATTACGAATAAACCGGCCTTATGCCCGATGGCTACGATATCACCGGTAATAATCCGGTCATTATCCGGATTATTAATATTATCAATAAAACTTTTATCAATTTTAAGAGTTGATATCGGAAGCTGACATAGATAGTTCAAGGAGGAATACCCTTTGCCGAAATCATCCAAGGCGATCCGGATCTGATGGTCTCTTAATAATTTCAGTTTCGCATGAATTGTATCGAATGATTCGATTAAGATCGATTCGGTGATCTCCAATTCCACGGATGCGTGGTTGACTTGATGTTTGTTCAAAATTTGGAAAACTCGGTCGACAAAGTCGTCTTGCATTAATTGAATGATTGAAACATTAACCGCTACGGTAAAATGGGTTCCCGTTACCTGTTCCAGTTTTTTTAGGAACCTACAGGACTGCTCAAGCACCCATTCTCCCAACTCGACTATCATACCGCTCTCTTCCGTAATTTTGATGAATTTTAACGGCGAGACCATCCCCAATTCCGTACTGTTCCATCTTAATAACGCTTCAAAACCGCTTACTTTTCCGGTTTTCAGATCGACTTGCGGCTGGTAATAAAGGCAAAATTCATTTCCGGCCAAGGCGTCGCGCAGGTTTTTCTCCAGGCGTACCCGTTCATCGACGGCCGTTTGTAAGCTTGGGTCATAGATGACATAACGGTTTTTACCGAGTTCCTTGGCTTTAAACATGGCGATATCGGCGTTTTTAAGCAATTCGATGACATCAACCGCATGATCCGGATAAATTGCAATTCCCATGCTGGCGGTGAGATGGATTCGTTTGTTTTCCAATTCAAACGGTTCATTAAAGGACTGTAATATTTGATTGGCGAAAGAGTCCACTTCTTTAGTTTCAATAAAACCGGGGACGCAAATAATGAATTCATCCCCGCCGATTCTGAAAATAATTTGGTCCTTCCCCAGGATCGTTCGTAACCTGGCTCCAATCGCCATTATCAAGCGATCTCCGAAGTTATGCCCGAGGGTGTCGTTGATGAGTTTGAAGTTATCGGAGTCGATAAAAAAGAGAGCGATTTTCACATCTTGATGTTCGGTTGATAATTCATTCCAATAATTTTGAAGCATTAAACGATTGGGCAGACCGGTGAGGGAATCGTGATAAGCCAAGTATTGCAACTGATGTTGATATTCTTTGAGTTTAGTGATATTCAAATATGAGCCGGCCATGCGGATTAATTTGCCATCCATAGTCCAAACTCCCTTGATTAGGGCGTGCACCCATCGAACCTCGCCGTTTGGTAAAAGGATTCGGTGTTCCGTTTCGTAATGCCCGGTTTTTTTATTTTGATAAGTTTTCCATTGCCGGTAGACTGCTTGATAATCGTCGGGGTGAATTCGCGCTTGTATTTGTTGGAAAAACTCGTGAACCGATTGGGGTAAAATCTCTAAGATTTTATGGCATTCGGATGAAAAAAACCACTTTTTGGTTTGCGCTTCCCAGGCCCAGATACCGATGCCGGCGGCCTCCACCACCAGGCTGTATCGTTCTTCACTTTCTCTTAATTGTTGTTGGCTTTCAAAAAGCTCTTCATAATTGGCGCGCAATTCTTCTTCCGAAGTCAGGATCTCTTCATTTAAGGCGGCCAACTTTTCATGACTCTCCCTCAGTTGTTTCTCGGTTTCAACCATTTCCGTGATATCGATCCCCATCAATTCATATTGGCGCCGGTCGGGAGTATCCGGATTAAGACAATTACAATGCCCGATTAGATAGATCTTGCCTCCGGTTTTGGTGTTCAGCGCCAGTTCCGTCTTGCGAAAACACGCGCCGGTCGTCAAAGAATCAAATAATACGGCGCTGTTTTTATGCTCTTTGTCAATGAGCTCATGGATGCTTTTTTCCCCGATCACCTCTTCTTTCAGAAAGCCCGTCTTTATTTCGGCAAATTTGTTAAATTCAAAGATCCTTCCCTGCCGGTCATATTTAATCATAATGATGTTGGCAATCTCGATCACGTTTCCGGAGGTTTGTTGTTCTTTGGCTATTCTTCTCCGTAAATACTCCACATAAAAATGGGCGATGATGATAATCCCGCAGATAATCCCGATGGACCCTAATAGGAAGGCCAATAATTGATTAATGTCTTTAAAAATTTGACTCTTGGGCGCGGCCACGGCCAACGACCAGTCAGTCCCCTTGATGGGCGCATAGCCGAGATATTTATCGGTCTCAAGGAAGCGATAATTCCCGGCCCCGGTTTCGCCTTGAGTCATCCGTTCAATTAATCCGGCTAATTTTTTCAGGGAGGGGTCCCGCCGACTTTCTTGAATCGGATTGAACTTCCGGTAAACCAAATCCCGATCATCATGGGCGATTATCTCGCCGGACTTATTGACGATGAATGAGTTCCCCAGTTCGCCCAAGCGGAAACCATCGGTTATTTTGCTTAATTCTTCCCCTCCGTAAACTCCGTTAAGAGTGCCGATGATCCGGCCGTTCAAATAAATCGGAACCGCGAACACCACTATGCTTTTCGCTTCAACCTTACTGATAAGGAGGTTTGAAACCACTTCGTCACCGGCGACCGCTTTCTGGAAATGGACCCGGTCTTGAATATTAATGTAAATATCATCGGAAGTCCAAGCGTTGCCTTGGAGATCGGAGATGGTAATCCGAATGAAATCTTTTGTATAAAAATTGTTATTCAAATATTGGGCTTTCTCTCTTAAAGTCAGGTTGGGGTTTTTAATGGTGTTGGTTTTGGAGATGGCTTCGAGGAATTGGAGGCGCCTTTCAATTTCGTTTTCAACGATTTTCGCGCCGAGTTGGGCCATTTCTTTTAAAGAGGCGGCGGTTGTCTGGGAGAGTATTTTTAAGGCATTGAAATAAATTAAAAAACCTATTCCAATACAAGCCGTAAAAATAATCAGAATACTTTTTAGCGTATTCTTAAGATGATTAAAGTAAGCCATTCCGATTCCCCAATTTTTTCTGTTATTGGTCAATAATTATATTTCAATTATGGCCTTGATATATCTATCGGTAATTTTTATGAAATTTTAAGGTTTTTGGTCCTCATTCGCCATTCGTTTAAGGGTTTCCAGATCCAAAATCCGAACCGTCGACAAATGAAAATCAATAATGCCTTCCGCTTTCATCCGGCTCATCTCCCGGGACATCGACGGCCGGGAGACGTTTAGAAAATCCGCCATTTCGTTCCGGTTCAGCGGCAACTCGAACATCGTCTTGCCGGTCTTTTGGTATTGCTCCAAGAGAAAGGTGCCGATCTTCCCGCGCATGCTCTTAAGGGCCAGATATTCAACCTTCCGGTTGAGCATCATCGCTTTTTCCGATAGTATTTTGAGCATATTTTGGATGATTAGGCGGTGCCAGGAGCACAGCTTGGGGCACTCGCCGATTAGTTTATGACGGGGTATGAATAAAGCCTTCGTTGTCTCCTGGGCCATTACCGAACTGGGCCAAACCGGGTTTGAGGCGAAAACCGCCACTTCGCCGAAGATGTCGCCGGGTTTTAAGACAACCATCATCATCCGGCTTCCGGCGGCGTTTTCCTTGATGACGGCCCCCTCCCCCTCCAAGATAATTCCGATCCCTTCGCAATGTTCGCCGGCGATGGCGATAAAATCGTTTTTACGGTAGCTTTTGATTTTCGGATCCAAACAATCTAACAGGATCGGTAATTCCGGTTGGGCAATCCCCTCAAACAAAACCGATTTCGATAAAACGGCGCTGGTTGTGTTTATTTCAATCACCTTCATTTTGTAGCCAAGGCTACCGATTTCTTTTTTTTATTTTATTACAATTAGCTTACCAAGACAAGAAACTAAAGCGGCGCGCGAAAACGCCGTCCGAAATTTTCTAAATTGAAAGGAGTATGAAGATGAAACGGAAAATCGTCAAGATCGATGAAGCAAAATGCAATGGTTGCGGCTTATGTATTGACGCTTGTCATGAAGGCGCTTTGCAGTTGGTGAACGGCAAGGCGAAGCTGGTATCGGAATCCTATTGTGACGGTCTGGGAAATTGTTTGCCGGAATGTCCGACGGGCGCTATTACCATTGAAGAAAGGGAAGCCGCTCCCTTCGATGAGCAAGCGGTTCAAAAGCACATCGCCGCTAAAAATCAGCAGGCGGAATCTTCTTTGGCTTGCGGTTGTCCCGGCGCGGCGGCCCGCTCCATTGCCAAGGAGAAAGTTGAAGAACCTCAAACCGAGCGGGTAGACATGAAATCGGAATTGCGCCAGTGGCCTTGCCAGATTAAACTGGTTCCGGTCAATGCGCCGTACTTTGATAATGCTCATTTGTTGATAGCGGCCGACTGTACCGCTTACGCCTATGCAGGTATCCACCGGGATTTCATGAGAAACAAAATAACCCTTATCGGGTGTCCCAAACTGGATGATGTCGATTACACCGAAAAACTGAGCGAGATTTTGAAAAGGCATGAAATTAAAAGCGTTACCGTGCTCCGGATGGAAGTGCCCTGTTGCGGCGGGATCGTCAATGCGGTCAAGAACGCATTAATCAATAGCGGTAAAATGGTTCCCTGGAATGTAGTTACCATCGGCGTTGACGGCAAGATTATCGAGGAGTGATTAATGTGAATCGAACCCAAATATATCAGACCGTTACTCAAATTATTTTCCTGGCTTTATTCATTGTTTTGATCCTAACCGGCAAAACCCAATTGTGGATGGTCGTATTTATCATCAGCGCCGTTGCAACTTTATTATTAGGCCGTTTTTACTGCGGTTGGCTCTGTCCGATTAATACGGTAATGAAATTGACTACAAAATTGAAGAAAAAGCTCGGGAAAGAAAGCCTGGCCGTGCCGAAAATCCTCAAAAAACCCGTCTTTCGCTACGGCATGCTTGGGACTTTAATGCTTATCTTGGTTTTGATGATGAGCAGTGGTAAAAAACTCCCGATCCTTCCGCTCCTTTTCGCGGTGGGGGTCTCCTTGACGGTTTTTTTCCCGGAGAACCTTTGGCACCGTTATCTCTGCCCCTACGGCGCAATTTTGAACTTTTTCGGGGCGAAGGCCAAAAAGTATCCGGAAATCAATCGGGCAGTCTGTATCGAATGCGGGATTTGCGGGAAAGTCTGTCCCGGTGGCGCAATTATCAAAACTGATCGGTATTTCATTAATAAAGGATTATGTCTCATTTGTCTTGAATGCGCTTATCAATGCCCGAAAGAGGCTATTCACTATAATTAACCGGGAGGTAATTTCGGAATGTTCGAGAAATAACAGGTAAGATCATTAATGTGCCATACCAAACTAAAATGTGAATCACCAATCGGGGGTGATCCGTCGCGTTGTATTTCGTCGTCAAGGCTCCTAGTCGAAGAAGATTACTAACAGATGATATTGATGATAATGTCTTTTAAATTAAATTATTGAGGAGGTTTTTTAAATGAGCGCCATGTTTTGTTATCAATGCGAACAAACCGCCGGCGGTAAAGGTTGTTCCAAGGTCGGGGTCTGCGGTAAACAACCTGAGGTCGCCAACAAACACGATCAACTCACAGCCGCCTTGGTGGGTCTGGCCCGGGCTGTCGAAGGCAAATCCCCGTCGAAGCGCGCCGCGGAATTGATGATGCAATCCTTATTCGCGACCGTGACCAATGTTAATTTCGACGCCGCCCGGATCGATCAATTAATCGATGCGGTGGAACGGGAGAAAGAAGAATACGGCGGCGCCGCTAATTTACCGGTTGACGCTTTGTGGACCGGAGAAATGGATGCGGTATCCTTGCGTTCCACTTTGCTCTTGGGTCTCCGTGGAATGGCGGCTTATGCGTGGCATGCCTACGTACTTGGTAAGGAAGATCCGGAAGTAACGGCGTGGTTCTTTAAAGGAATGCGGGCCATAGGAGCGGATCATTCGGTCGAGGGTTGGCTCGAGTTATTAATGGAATTCGGTGAAGTCAACTTGAAATGCATGGCTTTGCTTGATGAAGCCAATACCGCGGCTTACGGTCACCCGGTTCCGACCAAGGTTGCCGCCGACGTTGAAAAAGGGCCGTTTATCGTGGTATCGGGGCATGACTTGCATGACTTGAAACAACTCTTGGAACAGACCGAAGGAAAAGGGATCAACATTTATACCCACGGTGAAATGCTGCCTGCTCATGGATATCCGGAGTTAAAGAAATACTCCCATTTGAAGGGCAATTTCGGAACCGCCTGGCAGAACCAACAGAAGGAATTTGACGGAATCCCGGCCCCGGTTCTTTTCACCACCAACTGCTTGATGCCGCCCAAGGCCAGTTACGCCGATCGCGTGTTTACCACCGCGGTTGTCGGTTACCCGGGGTTGCGGCATATTCCGGAAGGCCCGGGGGGCAAAAAGGATTTTACGCCGGTGATTCAAAAAGCCCTCGAACTGGGCGGCTGGGATGAAGACCGGCATTTCACCGGTATCAACGGCGGTTCGGAACTGATGACCGGTTTCGCCCGGAACACTGTTCTCGGGGTTGCCGACAAGGTTATCGAAGCCGTAAAAAGCGGAGCGATCAAACATTTCTTCCTGGTCGGCGGTTGTGACGGCGCCAAACCGGGACGGAACTATTATACCGAGTTCGTGAAGCAAACACCCAAGGATACGGTAATCCTCACCTTGGCGTGCGGCAAATACCGTTTTAACGACTTGGATTTGGGAGAGATCGGCGGTCTGCCGCGAATCATGGATATGGGACAGTGCAATGACGCTTACTCGGCCATTCAAGTCGCGCTGGCCTTGGCGCAGGCTTTTAATTGCGGCGTCAATGATCTTCCTTTGACTTTGGTCCTTTCCTGGTATGAACAGAAGGCGGTCTGCATCTTATTGACCCTGTTGGCCTTGGGCATTAAAAACATCTACCTTGGGCCGACGCTTCCGGCGTTCATCTCTCCCAATGTCCTGCAGGTCTTGGTTGAGAAGTTCGGAATTAAACCGATCAGCACACCGGAGGAGGATTTAAAGGCGATTTTGGGTTAACGGTTCGACCCGGCGATCAACTTCTTAGATTGCCGGGTTTCTCTTTTTTCAGTTTATTTTAAGCCTGAGACCTGAAGCTTAAAAACGATTACGATTACGAGCGCCGCTTTCGCTGAGCACGAGCGCGATCTGCTTTGCCTGTCGAGAATCCGTTAGAATCAAGCGGTAGAATGGAAACTATAGCAGCATACGTTTAGAAATCCGACTGATATCGGATGAATTTAAAATATAATCATCAAAAAAGCAGGAAAGCGAGGTGGAAAGAAGAAGTAACCAGGTAGGCCGCTATTATTTGATCTTAATAATAAAAGTAAAGGAAGAATTAAAATGAAAATTGGCATTGTAACCGACAGCACATCCGATTTGCCGCAGGAACTGGCTTCCAAATTTGATATTGAAGTTGTACCGCTTCAGGTATCAATAAATGACCAAAATTACCGGGATGGAGTAGACCTTTCTTCGACCCAGTTTTACCGGAAACTTATATCCGGCGGTTCCTTACCGACGACTTCGCAGCCTTCTCCCGGAGTTTTTGTCGAATGTTACCGCGCTTTATTAAAAAAGGTCGATGCGATTTTATCGATTCATCTTACCGAAGCTCTTTCCGGGACGATTCGATCCGCGCGGATAGCCAGGGAGATGATGCCTGAGGCGAATATTCAGGTGATTGATTCGCACTCGACATCAATGGGGCTGGGAGGATTAGCGCTGGAAGCGGCCCGCGCCGTGAGTCGCGGGATGAGAATGGATGAAATAATTAAATTATTGGAAAGCCTTCGCGAAAAAGTACGTTTTTTGGTGACTTTGGACACCTTGGAGTTTATCCGGCGGAGCGGACGAGTCAACGCTTTGCAGGCTTTTTTCGGCTCGATCTTACAGATAAAACCGCTGTTAAAAATGGTCCACGGAAAAGTGGAATTGGTAGAAAGAGTAAGGAGCCGGCGAGAGGCGATCGGAAAGTTATTAAGTGAGTTTAAATCTCAACTAACCGCGGAATCCGAAGGAATTATCGCGGTGATGCACACTGTTGCCGAAGCGGAGGCGGAGAAGTTGAAAGCCGTCGTTCAAGAGGCCTTTAAAAACGCCGAGATCATCGTTAATCAAGCGGGTCCGGCACTAGGAACTCATGTGGGTCCCGGGGCTTTGGCTTTGATTTTGGTTCCGAAAGCCGCTCCGGTTCTGTTTTGACTTAGGCCGAGCCACGGGTTGGAAACCCATGGCTGAAAACTAGTATTACCGGTTAAAACCGGTATCAAACCCAGAGCAACGAAGAAACATTTGCAAATTATTAATATCGGTTTTAACCGATAAAATTAAACCAAGCCACGGGTTTTAACTCGTGGCTTGAGGATTCATTGAAAAATTATGAAATAAAAATGATTCATACTATAATTGCCGATGGGGAACGTCGCCCACTTCCCCACACCCCTTAGGGCCAAAGGGTGTTGCGGAACACCCTTTGAATCCCGCCGCCCGGGGGCACATCCCCCGGGGACCCCCTTTATCCACGGCCATCCATGGACCGTGGTTGTAAAACCTTTGTAAGCAAAAAACCAACGCCAATTTGGCCTCCGACCTCGTGTCTCCGGCCTCTGGAGCGGTCCTTTTTTCCCGACGGCTATGAAACCTCCTGTTTCCAAGCCGCGCCGTCGGCCTCCTGCCTCCGGGTGGTATTAGATAGACTGGTGTTTAATATAAGATCTTGAATTATTTGCTTTCATTGAGCCTCCAAGGATGGAGGCGAGCGACGCTTCTTTCCAGGAGGGAAAACAGCGGTCGCCATCGGAAGGCTCGGCTTGATTGCCAGACAAAAGGCCATGTATGGCCTAGGATGGGCCAAACTAGCGGAGGACATGGATGTCCGAGAGCGGGCTGGCGACGGCATTCAAGAATCGGGATGAATAGCAGGAGGTCCGGAACCACGCGGTTCTATGGGACAGGATGTCCACAAGGCGAGGCCCCATGGATGGATATGGCCGAGCCCAGACGCCTTTTTGGATACTTTTTTGGCTCGAAAAAAGTATCCCGCCGCCGGAACAGTGTACAGGCGGAGGGAAGCAAACAAAAAATTTAAACTTAAAATGATGTAAGCGCCTATAGTCCCGAATTTCTGAAACAACTGAAAGGGCAGAACGAGATCCTTTATGCCCTGGTTAACAAGATGGGCTTATGTCGGTGGTTAGGTACAATAGGTGTCCATGGAAGGATGACGGTTTCCGCCAAGCCACGGGTTTGAAACCCATGGCTGAAAACCAAGATTACCGGTTAAAACCGGTATCAAATTCAAAGCGGAAACATTCGCGAATCATATCGGTTTCAACCGATAAAATAAACCAAGCCACGGGTTTTAACTCGTGGCTTGAG
>JAAYHS010000026.1 GCA_012735315.1 Bacillota bacterium
AATCACCCTCCCTTCATCATTGCCGAAATGTCGGGGAACCACAATCATTCCCTGGAACGGGCCTTGGCGATTGTTGATGCCGCAGCTGAAGCCGGCGTGCATGCCCTCAAACTCCAGACCTACACCGCCGATACTATGACCTTGGATATCGATGGAGGCGAATTTTTGATCGATGACCCTAATAATCTCTGGCAGGGCGCTTCCTTATACCGACTGTACCAGCAAGCCTATACGCCTTGGGAATGGCACCAGCCGATTTTTGACCGTTGCCGGGAGTTGGGGATAATCGGCTTTAGTACGCCTTTTGACGGGACTGCGGTCGACTTTTTGGAGTCGTTGAATGTTCCTTGTTATAAAATCGCGGCATTTGAAAACACGGATTTACCGCTTCTTAAAAAAGTCGCGGCCACCGGTAAACCGGTATTCCTGTCGACCGGTATGGCCACTATCGCCGAACTTGACGAGGCGGTCCGGACTCTTCGGGAAAACGGGTGCCCGGAGATTATCTTATTAAAATGCACCAGCACCTATCCGGCTGCGCCGGAAAACTCCAATCTTCGGACCTTGCCCCATCTCCGGGAACTCTTCGGTTGCGAGGTCGGAATTTCCGACCATACTTTGGGGATTGGGGCTGCCGTAGCGGCCGTAGCTTTAGGGGCTGCGGTGATTGAGAAACATTTCACCTTATCCCGGGCCGACGGCGGAGTGGACGCCGCTTTTTCAATGGAGCCGGAAGAGATGAGATTGTTGGTAAACGAAAGTGAACGGGCCCGGCAGGCTTTGGGAAAAATATTCTATGGGCCGACCGAATCCGAAAAAGCCTCTTTAAAACACCGGCGTTCCCTTTATATTTGCCAAGATCTGCGGGCCGGTTCCGTATTAACCTCCCGGAATGTGCGTTCCATTCGGCCGGGTTTGGGTTTACCGCCTAAATACTATGAAATCGTTTTGGGTAAGAAAGTCAATCGGGATGTAAAGCGGGGGACGCCGCTTAGCTGGGAAATTATTGGATAGAGACATTTAAAAATTTACATTTTTTTAACAATCCTTTTCACCTTGGCTTTAACTATTTCGATTTCGCCAAACTAGGCAAAAAGGACTATTAATTTTTGCCTAGTTTTTTCCGAAAATAAAAGTAAACCAGGATTATTGGCGTAAAGACATGGAGGTGACCAAAAATGAGGATCGATCCGATCTCCCAGGTAAACCCGACCGGGAATACCGTAGCAGCAGGGAAGCTGGCGGGAAATACCGAGGCGCCGAGTCAAAATCAAAACCAGGAAAGTGTTCAAAATAAGCCTAAGGTAGATGAGTTACAACAAGCGTTAGACAAAGTAAAAGAAAGATTTGAAAAGGTAAATATCGGTTTTGAATATTACATTGATGAGGCGACCAATCGTGAAGTGGTGAAGGTAATCGATAAAAACACCAACGAAGTGATTCGCCAGTTTCCGCCTGAAGAAATTTTGAATATGCTGCAAAAAATGTATGAGATGCTTGGAATTTTAGTTGATGAGAAAATCTAAGCATCTCCCTCTTTCTCTTTGATTAAATGGCGTCACGCGTTATTGGTTCCGCGTTTCGCGTACGGTCAGATTTGGGTTTCAACGACATCCACGAGCGGAATGACGAGCAGCGACTATCGACGAGACAGGGAGGTTAAGAGATGGCTAATAATTTAGGCATATCCGGGATAGCCACCGGTATGGATACTCAAGCTTTGATTAATCAGATAATGCAATATTCCAAAAAACCGTTGGATCGTTTAAAGCAACAGCAACAAATTTTAATATGGCAGCAAGAGGCTTATCGGAGTTTAAATGCTTCTTTAAGCCAGTTGCGGGATTTGGCCTTTGATTTGAAATTACAATCCGGCTATAATGTCAAAACCGTAACCAGTTCCAACAATCAAGTTGTAACCGCCAGCGCTTCCTCCAGCACAATTAACGCCAGTTTTAGCCTGGAGGTTAAAAGTCTGGCGCAGGCAGCCCGGAATTATTCCAGCGCTCCGGTTTCGATCCGTTCTAAAGTGACCGGTAATGACTTTACTACCGGGTCGATAACCATTGATGAGACGCGCAATTCATTTCAAATCCGGCTGGGGAGCAAACAAGAGACGATAACTTTAGGCGCGGATAGTTACGGAACTTATAACAAAGATAATTTAAAGGATCTGGCCGCCAAAATTCAACAGCAGTTGATTGATGCCGGTTTTACCGGCAAGGACGCGCTTTATGTCAAGGTGACCTCCAGTAATGAATTGCAGTTTTATGCCGGACAAAATCCTGAAAACGCCGCCGTTCAAACGATTACCTTAAAGCAAGCCGGGACGAATGATATGTTAGCCGATCTGGGTTTTGCCGACGGCGCCAATTCCAAAGAGTTGGTGGGAAGCATTATTTCCAATCCCGATAATATTTCAATTACCTCAACCAATAACAGATTTAAAATCGCTTTAGGCAACGGTCCGGTTCAGGAAGTAATCCTGGAAACCGGAACCTATAATCTTACCGATTTCGCCGCTGAAATCGAAGCCAAAATTCAAAGTCTTGGCGGCTCATACGCAAACATCCGGGTTTCCGTTAATGGTTTTGATCAGTTGCGGATTACTTCACTTACCGAAGATTCAATTAGGCTGGAATCGTCAACCGCCAATAACGGCTTAGCGACAATGGGTTTCTCCAGCGGGACGGTTTCCGATTATCCTAAAAATACGATTGATACCGGCGCCTCGCTCTGGAACCTGAGGGATAAGTTTATCAATGCCGGATTTTTTGAAGGTAAAAGCGATACCGATACTTTTGGTTTTACCATTAACGGTCAGTCGTTTTCCTTTTCCTACAAAACCACCTTGGAGTCGATTATTGCCGAAATTAATGGGAATGCGGCCGCCGGTGTTTCGGTTTTTTACGATGAATATAATGATCGACTTTATATGACCGCTACTCAAGCGGGTAATTACAACGAAAGCGGCCCTGAAATTCAAATTACGGATACCAACGGGTTTTTAAGCGGGTTGTTCAATATTAGCCAGGAAGGCGAAGAATCCGGAGTCGACGCGGAAGTTGTAATCAACGGGGTGCCCACTAAGAAAAAGTCCAATACTTTCACCATGAACGGCATTACCTTTACATTGACGGGCGAGGGCAAGGCCACGGTTTCCGTGAATGCGGACACTTCGGCCGTTTGTGAAAAGGTTGAGAACTTTGTTAACAAGTATAACGAAATTCTGGCGGCTTTATATGAAAAAACCACTGAGGAGAGGCCTAAATCGGGTGGTAATTATTACTTGCCGTTAACCGACGAACAAAAGGAAGCGATGACCGAGGATCAGATTGAGAAGTGGGAAGAACAAGCCAAAAAGGGATTGTTGCGCAACGATTCGATTTTGAGAGGCGCGATTAATAGTCTGCGGATGGCGGTTTCTCAAGTGTTGGAGACTACCAGGACCTTAACCGGAGTCCCGTTGGCGGGGACGATCAATACCAACGGCGCTAACCGGTTTAGCGTTACCTTGGGCGGTAAGACGGAAGAGATAGTACTGGATGAAGGGTCATATAGCACAAAAGAGGATTACCAAATTTTAGTCCAAGATATTCAGCGGAAACTCGATCTTAAATTCGGCGCCGGCCGGGTTAAAGTAGCGCTAGGTTCCGGGAATAATATCACTTTTACCACTCAAAACGAGAGTCTTACTTTGAATAGCTCCGAGCAAAACAATGGCTTGAACGCCATCGGTTTTAGCGACGGCGCTACTGTTAAAGCCACTTATAACCGGTTGAGCCAGATCGGGATCACCACCGGGCACTACACGGAAAACGGCAAGTTATATCTGGATAAGGAAATTTTAGAAAAAGCGCTTGCCGAAGATCCGGACGCTGTAATTCGTTTGTTGACCAATTATGAAGAAGCAGTGATTTATCCGGAAGACAACTCATATGACGTTGCCAGAAAGAAAGCGGCCGAAGAATCGAGCAAAGGGATTTTCTATAAGTTGCACGAGGTAATTAGCGCGGAGATCGCAAAATTCACTAATAAAGCCGGCGTTGCCGGAATGATATCCGCCAATACCGCTATCGGTCGTCAATTGTTGAATCTTGAAGATCGGATTCAAACTTATCAGGATCGTTTATATCAGGAAGAAGATCGACTCTGGAATATCTTCAATCAAATGGAGGTCGCCATCAGTCGGATGAATATGCAGTTGGCTTATCTCCAAAATATGTCTATGTTCGGTCAGCAGCCAAGATAAAACAATTAAAATAATAAACGTTATAAAATTAATAAACGAGGATTAAAGTTAATGACAAACACGGAGCGTCTATGCGATCTTCTCTCTCGAAAACTGGCTCTTCTTGAGGAGATCTTAGGATATTCCAAGGAACAACGCGAATTAACCTATCAGGATGATTCGGCAAAGTATGATAATCTGATTGAGAGTCGCGCTAAATGCTTGGAAGACCTAGACAAATTGGAAGTTGTTATCAAAAAGTGTCTGATCGGGTTAGATGAAAGTTCAGTCACTGACGACGCTTTCCGGGAAAAGTTGACCGGGCTCAATGAGCGGATCAATAAAACTCTGCAAACCATTATCGAACTCGATCAGGAAAATAAAGAAAGGATTTTAAAGGAGCAAGCCGCTTTAAAAGTTAAAATACAAAACATTCGCAAGGGACGAAAGGGTGTTGCGGGATACACGGCAAACAACCGGTTTTCAGCGGCGGGTATCTTTACCGATAATAAGGGGTAATTATTTCGGGCCTCCGCAAAATCAACTGAACATTGATAACATTTGCATTTAATTTAAAGAGGAGGAATTTGAATGGCAGTTAATAAGGCATATTCCGCCTATAAAGCGGTCTCAATCTCCAATTCAAAACCGGAAGATTTGGTAATGATGCTCTATACCGGTTTAGTGCGATTTATCATGCAGGCGCAAAAGGCGATTGAGAATAATGAAATTGAAAAAGCCCATGAAAGCATCATTCGGGCTCAAGACATTATCGCCGAACTTGAGGCTAGTTTAAATATGGAATATGAAATATCCCATAAGATGATCCTCCTTTATGATTATATGTATCGTCGTTTAGTGGAGGCTAACGTGAAGAAGGAACGCGCGATTTTGGATGAAGTATTGAAATTTGCCGTTGAGTTTCGCGATACCTGGAGCCAAGCGATGAAAAACGTCAAAGAACAAACCGCCCCACCTCGCGTTGCCGAAAAATGACCGGGATTAAACGGATTAGCCGTTTTCGCGGATTACCGAGCGGCTAAATTTGGTGTGTCCGAATTTATTTGAAAACGAGAAGATTATCAAAATTTTACATAATTATTAAAAATCGTTTTATTTTTGCTGATAGGGAATTTCTTTTATTTGACATTGCAACACTCCTATGCTAATATGATACTGTAGTTTGGTAGGTAAATGGTTGACACGAGATCTATTTAGGAGGAATGAATTTATGCAAGGTAAGGTCAAATGGTTTAACGCTGAGAAGGGTTTTGGGTTCATCGAAAGAGAAGGCGGCAAAGATGTTTTCGTTCATTTTTCCGCTATTCAAATGGATGGTTTCAAAACTTTAGAAGAAGGTCAGTTGGTTGAGTTCGATATCGTGGAAGGCGAACGTGGACCTCAAGCGGCTAATGTTGTTAAGGCATAACCAACTGCTTTGAAGAGCGAAGACCAAACCCCGGATTTTCCGGGGTTTTTAGTTTGTTTGATCTTTCTTCGAATGATTTTAGTCCCATTGATAGGGCTTAGTTGTAGCAGTCAATAAATGAATTAGCCACGGAGACGCAGAGACACAGAGTAAAAAACTTAAACGACAGGGGAGTAGGAGATCAACTCCTGATAAACTTGTAAAACTTGGTTGGCAATCTTGTTCCAGGTATATTTGGCGCTGTGCCGGAGTCCTTTGGCGCTTAATTCGAGCCGGAGCGAGTCAACGGTTAATACCTTTAAGATCGCCTCAGCCAGCGCCAACGTATCGTAAGGATTTACTTTTACGGCCGCATCGCCGACGACTTCGGGCATTGACGAAACGTCCGAGGTGATTACCGGAATCCCGCAAGCCATGGCTTCAATCGGGGGCAGGCCGAATCCTTCATAAAGCGAAGGGTAAACGAAGAGATCGGCGCCGTTATAGAAATACGGCAACTCGGAGGTGTCGATAAATCCCGGGAAAATTAATTCCTCGGCCGTTAAATTTAAAGCCTCGCCCAGTAGTTGAAGCTTGGAACGATGTCGACCCTCGGGACCCAAAATTACTAAGGATTGACCTTCGGGAAGGAGGCGCCTGATTTTGGAGTAGGCATAGATTAATTCAGCTACGTTTTTCCGGGGATTTAACCCGCCGACATAAAGTATGTAGGGCTTTTTTAAACCGTAAGTCTTCCAAAGCCGGTCTTTAGTTTCGGCTTTGGGAAGCGGACGGTAGGCCGAAGACGGCGCGGACGGGATCACCGTTATTTTTTGCGGATCCACTTTGAAAATATTGATAATATCCTGTTTGGAAGCAGCGGAGACGGTTATGATTCGGTCGGCCCGTTCGACGATGAACGGCATTTCAGTGGTAAAGCGTTTTAAGAAGCTAGAGCGGACCATTTCCGGCAAAAAATAAGGGATCAAGTCGTGAACGGTAACCACTAGCTTACATGAACAGCGCTTCGGGATGCGAAACCCGTTTTGGGGAAGATGGAAAAGATCGACCTTTTCTATGGCTAACCAGTCCGGGATCTCCACTTCTTCACGTTGGTCGTCCTTAGGAAGGGAGTAATAAGTATAGTCTCTTGAAAATGGTAGATAGTCTTGGGGTTGATTATCGGGGCATAAGAAAGTGTATTCATTTTTATGGTCGAGCGCATCCAATTCCTTGATTAGACTGTGGGTGTAGTTACCGATCCCGGTCCCGTAAGACCATTTAACCGGTCGAGCTTCGATGGCGATTTTCATCGGCTCACTCTTTCCTTAATCTTATATAGAAATCGGAAGACAGGCGACAGTACTCAGCAGAAAAGCCGGAAACCGTATTTGTGGTTTTGATTTTGGCCGGTTGGATTTCTATTAAAATTAAACGGGCGTTTTTTTTCTTGAATAATAATCCAATCGGCGGCGTCGTTGATATTGGTCGCGATAAAGTCGGGTTTAAGATTGGAGCTGATTTTTTTTGATTCTTCCGCGCCATAACCGGTTAAAACCAAGATGGTTTTGGTTCCGGCTTGTTTTCCCGCCTCGAGATCGGTTAATTTATCTCCAATAATATAACTATGCTTTAAGTTCAATTTATCGAACCGGGCAGCTTGATATAGCAATCCGGGTTTTGGTTTGCGGCCGAAACAATCGGCGCGATAATTCGCCATTTCCGCCTGAGGGTGATGCGGACAATAAAAGGCGGCTCTGAATTTGATCTTGGCCTCCAATAATTTAGCAACCAGAAAGGATTGGATTATTCGCAGTTGTTTTTCAGTGAAAAAACCATGGGCGATACCGGCTTGATTGGTGATCAGATAAAAGGGCATTCCGAGTTTTTTTAGTTTTCGTAAACCGGGGATAACCCCGCCCAATATTTTGAGGTCGTCAACCTGGGAAAGATAATTGGCTTCTTCGATAATGACGCCGTCCCGATCAAAAAAAATTCCCCCGCGGCCGGAGAAGCGGCTTGGAGAACTGATAATCCGGTTTTGACATTGAAAAAGATTTGGGTTCATATTCCTCTCCTTATTGTACTTTCCAAGTTGTTAAACCCTGGTTTTCAAAGCTAAAAGGGGTGAATTGGGCGCCTAAACGTTCAAGATCATTCATGATTTGATGTTTGCGATTGTATGGGCAATACAGCAAGAGGTAACCGCCTCCGCCGGCTCCTAAAATTTTGCCGCCTAAGGCTCCTTTATTTCTGGCAAGATGGTAGAGGGAATCGATTTTTTCGTTGGTAATTTCCCCCGCCAGTTGTTTTTTTTGAATCCAGGCTTGGTGAAGCAGTTCCCCGAATTGATTCAGTTTTCCTTGGATTAAAGCGTTTTTCATGGTGAGGGTGATTGCCTTCAGTTCATCGAGGGCCTGCAGGGAGCTCTCTCTTTTTTTAAGATATCCCTCTACTTGAGTAGCGATGATATTTGCCGATAGCCTAGTTTTTCCGGTATAACAAAGTAAGAGATGGTATTCCAATTCATTGATGATTACCGGTGAAATTCTTAAAGGATTTACCACGGTCCCGTCGTGGTAAAATTCAATAAAGTTAAAGCCTCCGAAAGAGGAAGCATATTGATCCTGTTTACCCCCCCTGATCCCCAAATCCACCCTTTCGATCTCATAAGCCAAGTTGGCCAGGTCATAATTACTCCAGGGGAGATTAAGCCATTGACGGAATAAGCCCAAGATCGCGACCACCATCGCGGAAGATGACCCCAATCCGCTCCCGGGCGGGGCGTCGCTATGGAGAAAGAGTGAAAAACCTTGCTTCCACCCCTCGAATTTTTGAAGAACGGCTTTGACCAAGTCGAGTTGACCGTTGAAGGTTAGCTTTTGGGAGGCTAAAAATTTGGCGAATAATTCAACGTCCAGCGATTCCACCTGAATTTCCTGATCCGTTCTGGGGGTCAGTGTTCCATAACAGTAACGATTAATGGTGGAACTGAGGACAACCCCGCCTTTCTCTGAAAGATAGGGTTCGATGTCCGTGCCACCACCGGCGAAACTTATGCGGAGCGGAGCTCGGCTGCGGATCTCCAAACCTTTCCCTCCTTCAGATCCGGTTCTAGCTAATAGGCGTGATTTTTAGAATTTTAAAAAAGATCAATAGGCTTTGCGATGGAAAAACGGTTTTCTAAGGCCGATTGGATGGCCAAGATATTTTTGGAGTAATGTTATTAACAGGAGCATAGGATATTTTATGAACCGGTATCAAAGAGTGTGTTTAAATGGAAAAGCTTCCTTTGGGGAAAGTATGGAATAGGATATTCTAAAGTCCCGGGAGGTGCGGCCTGGTGAAAGCGGATAAGTATGCAAATGAATCTTTTTTGCGCGAGTTTAGTCTTACTAAAAATAATTATTTAAAATGGGCGCCTTTATTCCAAAGGGCGGGGTTGAAACCGCGCCGATTTTTTCTGCGGCCGGATGCGGTATTTTTCGGTACTTCCGAGGGTTGGTTCCGCTTAAGTTTTGTTAAATATGACAAACAAGAATTGAAATGGGTGCGTAGTATTCTGGAATACCTGGAAGAACGATCTTTCCAAAATTGGGCGGCGCCTTGGCGGAAGACGATTATCTGGGAGGAGAGCAGTTATTGTTATTTGATTCAACCCTGGGTGATCGACGGCGATTCTTTTCATCCGGGCGACCCGGCCTCGGTGGTTAGGATAGCGGAAATTTTAGCCGATTTTTACCGGCTCGGTAAGGATTATCATGAAAATAAAGGCATCGAAATCCTCCGGGATCGATGGAGCATCATCGAAACTCAATGGAGCTTGGAGTTGGAAAAACTTAATAAGTTACCGGGAGAGTCGGGCCATGAAAAAATCGGTAAGGAGTTCAACGAATTAAAAAAGATAACCATCACTGCGCTCTCCGAAGCGTTAACCGAGTGGAAAAGTTCCGGCATTAACGCGCTTTTTGAGCATCATCGCCGCACCGGGGTGTTGGGACACGGCGATCTGCGGGTTGAAAATATTATTTGGCGCGGGAATGATTATTATTTATTAAATTGGGAGCAACTGGCTTTTCAACCGAAGATTGCGGATTTGGCTTCATTAATCAATAATGTCTCGTTTTGGGAAGCGGATTGGATAATTTTTTTGATTAATGAATATTCGAAGATTCAACCGCTTTGGTCCGAGGAATATAGCGCTTTATACGCTTTACTTCGATATCCGGCTAAGGCGATTCGGCTATTATCCGAGATTAAAGGGGAGGAACCGCACAAAAAAGTCATCAAAGAGGAAGTGAAGCAAATGGCCAAAAAAGAACGTTGTTTAGCAAAGATCTGGAAGGAATTGGGTTCGAACAGCCGGTGGGTTTGGGGAAGAACCGGTTATCCGGCCAATGAAGCCAAGGGGAAAATATCGATGGTGTTGTCGCCGGTCGAAGCTTGGGGGGATTATTCCGCCCCGGTTAATTCCTTAATCAAAATCGATACGGGCCCTAAACTTCCTTCGAATATAATCGAGCGGTTGACGATAAATAACCAAAACGGGGTAATCGGCGGCAAGGATGCCAATGTTTTAGAAGGGGCGGCGCCGCGTGAAAACGAATATCCGGAAACCGTGGAGTTTCAGTCGCCCAATGCATTTGAAGAAACGGGAGCCGCTGAAAAGGAAGCTCAAAAGGAGCAAGCGATAGATAACATCGAAAATCCGGCCGCCGCGGAGAGCGCGAAGCCGTCGCTTCCCAATGAACAAATCATTTTCAGCAAACCGGAAAAACCGTCGTTGATAAAATGGGATGACTTTCCCAAAACGTTCCCGGTGAGGAAGTAAGATGAATCCGGAGCGTATTAAAGCTTACTACGAACTGATGAAAATCGGATTCGGTTCCGAATTGATAAAGCTTTTTCCGGGGCCGCTCAGGCGGGTGGAGCGCATCAATAATAAATGTTTCCTCCTGGAGACCTCCAAGGGAAGGTATGCCTTGTGGCTGGTAAGAGGAGACCAATCGAGGTTATTGGCGGAACTTAATCTCTTAAGATTACTGGAGGAACAGGGAGTCGAGGGTTTCCTCTTTCCGGTTCGCTTAAAAAACAATGAGTTTTACGGCGCTTTGGGAGACGATCGTTTTTTCTACATAACCGATTGGCCGGAATTGAAGCCGATTTCTTTTAGGAATGATCTTTGTCTCAATTCATTATCGCAGATAGTGATCAATTTTAGAAAGGCGTTTGAGCAAGCCGATCTGACTGCTTTGAACCTTAAGAATTCGGAGACGGATTTGATTAATGAATTTCAGACCATGATCAATTTTTTGAAGAGCTTTGTGTTGTTGGCCCGCTACCGGTTAAATCCGACCGGGTTTGATCGATTGTTTCTGGAAAGCTCGCCCCGATTTATCGCCACGGCGGAACTGGCGTTAAGCCTTATTCAAGACACGGTTTATCCGGATATTTACGCGGTCCAAAAAGGTTTTCAACCGCTAATTAATAATTTTAGCCGCAGTAATCTTCGCTCGTTTCCAAACGATCAGGCGGTCTGTTTGTCCTTGAAAGAAAGCTCGCTTGATTTGCCTTTGCTGGATTTGGCGTTACTAATCAGCAAAACCGGCCGCGCTAACCGCTGGAGGGAGGAATGGGCTAAAAAAATGATCGATTTATATCAGGAAAGTTTTTTATTGACTGAAGAAGATCTTAAAATAATCGGCGCTTATTTAACCTTTCCTTGGGAAGTATATCGTTTGACTTCCCGTTATTATCATAACCGGGTCAACTGGTCGGTAGGGACTTTTATTGAAAAAATGGAGCGTTTAATGGCGGTTGAGGAGGACAGAAAAGCATTAGCGCGAAATTTATATGTAAATGCTTAATATTAAAGCGAGAAGGACCGGTTTTTTAAGAAATTCGGAAAATCTCAAAAAACTTGCGAATTTGTTCTTGACCATCTCGGGAGACCTGTGCTAATATATAAAAGCCGTCACGAACCGTTAAAATCTTTTACTAGCAGGCATTTAATATAAAGTACATTAAAATAAGGATTGACAAGAAAAACGGTTTGTGTTATTATTAAAAAGTCGCCTGATTGAAGTAGTAATCCGGCGCATTATTTTGAACCTTGAAAACTGAACAGCAGTAAGCGAAAGACTGGTAGGTTTTGAAAGGTCTGATAAAGGCCAAGAAAGAACCTGTCATGAAGTAAGCGTAGCGATACGCTTATGACCATGGCCAGAAGTAAGAAGAGCTAAAGTTCAAGCTCGAAGGGATCGTATTTTGTAAGGGTGAAGTGTTGTATGGGCGATTAATTAATCGCCCATACAACGCC
>JAAYHS010000189.1 GCA_012735315.1 Bacillota bacterium
CAAGGGCTGATGAGTTTAACTCAAAGGTATTTCCAACTTCGTCAAAGCTGGCGAACCGCCTAGTGCGGACCCGCATGCTAGGTGGTGTGAGAGGACGGGGGCTTGCCGCCCCCTCCTACTCGATTGGGTTTAACTTTAGCCGACTCCGAACACCTTTTGGTCTTTTCTCATATATTGTTTTGAGAACATTCCGGGTTACCGTCTTATTCGCGGACAGCGACCGGAAAGGAGGATTAACGATGACCGATTTGGAAGCTTTGACCAGGATCATTTGGGGAGAAGCCGAAGCGGAGATCCTCATGGGTAAGGTGGGGGTGGGCGCCTCAATTATCAATCAAGCCCAAGCTGAAAATATTTCAATTCTTCAAGTCATCCAATCTCCCGGACAATTTGAAGCTTATGCCAATAACCGGTTTTGGCAAGCGCCGTATAACACGCAAACCCCAATGCTGATCCAGGCCAAACAAGCGGCTACCAGAGCGTTGAGCGGGGAAGATCCGGTTTATAATAAGACCCATTTTTGCGCCTTTCGGAAGAACCCTTGCCGTTGGCACTATACACAAACACCTCCGCAACAGATTTTAGGAAACCATCTTTTTATCAGAGCGCGAGCTTATGACTAAAACAATTACCGATTAACAGTGAGCAATGAAGAATATATCCAAAACAACATCCCTATTGATCGTGCATAGATAATGACAACTGTTCAATGATCACTGTTAACTGAAAAGGGGAGGTTGAAACCATTGTTAAATACGGTTCATTATACCTTAAGAACCACCTCGGCCACGGGTGATTTCATTAACGCCGTCGTCGCCTATGAGGTCTATTATGATCGCAACCGGGGAATCGCTTACCGGGCCGAGTTGGAGGCGCCTCCGACCGAGTTGTCCAGGGAATTGGAAACGGTTTGGCTGGCTAATATCTTAAACACCAAAGATGACCGGCGTTTGGAATATGATATCCTGCAACGGATCTATTATCAAACCCGGCAAACAATAAATGTGGAGCGCGCCTTATATAGGCTTCAGGAAGACTTGCTGAAATTTTTGGAGAGTGAAAATAAGGTTGAAGTCGGCGCCTTTACGATTGAAGGAAGGCAGTATCCGGGTTACCGTTTAAATACTTTGACTATTTGGTATGATCCCGTTCAGCATCTGCCGGTCCGCCGCCTAAATGTGGACCGGGGGAATGTGATTACCGATGAATTTACTTACCATAGCGTCAATAGTCCGTTGCCGGCGGAAGTGTTTACTTTACCGAAACCGGCCGAGGCTATCGCCGATTTTGACCTTTATCCGGAGGCCCCGACGCTGCCGCGGTTTGAAACTGTTACCGAAAGCCCCCAATATGGGGTTTATGTGAATACTTTGTTGGAGGCGATTAAACGGCATGTGATTTTAAACCAATGGGAGTACGGACCATTTTCCACCATTAAGCTGCCCTGGCTTACCGAGATGCCGGTGACCGTCTACCGGAGAAGAACCAATGAAGTATTTCCGCCGTTGATTGTGACTTTTGACGTCCCGGAGCAAGGCCGTACTTATTTTTTCATTACTTATGATTTTCTCGGTTATGTGGTAACCGGGTTCACCCCGGATTTCTTTGATCTGTCCGGATATGAAGCTTTGCCGCTGACATTGACGGTGACTCTCGAGGATTTGATTCCCTTATATGCCGCTCCTTCATCGGAAAAAAATTTTGTAGTCGATAATTTTTTGATCTCGGTTCAGAGCAATGATTTTTTCATTAATGCTTTTGATATGGGTGGAAAAACCTTTGATTTAACGGTAAAGAATTTCAGTTTTCACGAAAATGAAGGTTATTTGTTGTTGAATGTCTACGGGAAGGAATACTGGGACAATGCCAATCTGGAGGCCATGTTCAACTTTGTGACCACCGGGCAAATGGTGGACGCCCACACCACGCCGCTTCTCATTTACGCCCTGAATACTTTAAAGAGAATGGGAATTTACCGGGAGATAACGATGCCGGTTTTCACCGAAATACCTACTCCGGCTTGAAGCGGGTTCCGGATCCCGCGCATAAAATTTCAGTCCCGTACCAACTCTAGTTCTCGCTAGAGTTTTTGTTTTGCTTTAATAATCATGGATCATTGAAGGATAGTTGGAATTATTCAAATTCGGCAGGATTTTTTGATGTTTTTCACTAAATAAGGATAAATAGAGTAACGAAGAGCCTGGGGTGGATCACCATGTTTTATCCCTTAAAGTTTATCCCGGTTTACAAGGACTATCTTTGGGGCGGGCGTAACTTGGAGAAACTGGGGCGGACTTTGCCCGAAGGAATCGTAGCGGAGAGTTGGGAAATATCCGCGCATCCCGACGGGGTCAGCGTCATTGCCAATGGCGAGTTCGCCGGGATGACTTTACCCGATTTAATAATAAAGTTCGGCAAAGAAATCATCGGGACCAAATTACCGGAATCCTATATTCATCAATTTCCACTCTTAATTAAATTGATTGACGCCAATCAAAAACTTTCGGTCCAGGTTCATCCCGACGACGAATATGCCCGGACTCATGAAGGCGGTTATGGGAAAAACGAAGTCTGGTATATTATCGCGGCTAATCCGGGCGCGGAAATCATTTATGGCTTGAAGCCCGGAACGACCCGGGAGTCTTTGAGCGAAGCGATTCTGGAAAAAAGAATCGGAAGTTGTCTACAGGCCATACCGGTGGCCGCCGGAGATGTTTTTTATATTCCGGCCGGGTTGGTTCACGGTTTAGGGGCGGGGATAATGGTGGCCGAGATCCAGCAAAGTTCAAATCTTACCTACCGGCTTTATGATTATGATCGAACCGATGCCCGAGGAAACAAGCGGCCGCTCCATATCGAAAAAGCCCTCGAGGTGATTGATTTCAATTCCAGCGGTCAAATCGGGAAAAGTCGGGGCTTGGTGAAAGAGAGCAGACCCGGTTTGGCGATCAAAGAGCTGATCGTCAACGACTTTTTCCAAATCGATCTATTTGAGCTGGATGGCGTGATTGAGAAAAGCGCCGGCGCGGAACGTTTCTTCGCTTATACTTTTCTTGAAGGCGAGGGCCGGATTAATTATCATTGGGATTCTTTACTGTTTAAAGCGGGTGAATCGGTTCTGGCGCCGGCCGCTTTAGGGGATTATATTATTGAAGGCAAGGCTAAGTTTCTTGAAATAAAGCTTCCCGTTAATCGCAAGGCATGAAACATCCCTAAATCGTTAATGGCGCAAAAAGACGCGAAGTGATATAATTAAAGCAGAACCGATAATGGGGTGATTTGCTTTGGATGATATCAAAGCGGAGGCCGCTGCTTTTAAAGAGCTCGCGACGGATGCGTTTCATTTTTTAGTTAAGGAATTCGGGTTTCAGCCGGTCAAGTCGGAAGGAGACTCGGTTCGGTATCAGTCCGCCAAAGTTTACGTTAATATCAGTCTGGGTCGGGTTTCAAAGGAGATCAGGATTGAAATCGGGTTGCTGCCCGGCCAATATGACCAGGTTTCTCATAGTTTCGGTTTAGACGAGATCATTGAGAGCATGGATAACCGGAACGAAATTGAATATCTTTACTTTCAAGGCGAAACCAAGGAGCAACTTCAAAAAAATCTACCGTTTTTGGCCGGTTTGGTTAAAAAATATGCCGGCGATGTTTTGCGCGGCGATTATTTGGTCATTCAAAATTTGGAACGATTGCGCTCCGACTCATCACTCGGTCTTGGTAAACCCGTAAAGATTCGCCAGACTTATTTCGACTGAATTACGCGGGAGAGTTTTAGTTCGTGATTTGTTCGCTATCCATAACCGGTCTCAACCTATCTTAAAGCAAGGGAGGGGCGGGGAATGAACCACAAAAGGCGGTTGGTTTTAATACTTTTTATGGGATTAATCCTTCCGGCTCGGGCTGCGGTTCAAACAGCAACCGCCGACCGATTTCCGTTGACGATCGAGGTGGAGGATTTTTGGTTACGGGGAGGAAAAGTGATTAACGACCGAGACGCCGGTAACGGGAAGGCTGTACTATCTTTGAATTTCGATTTTAACGCCCGGATCGTTGTCGCTTTTAAAGAGGCCGGCCGCTATCAATTAACCTTATATGAAAAGGCCGAGAATGGGAGCAGTGATTCAATTCATATCAAGATCGATAATGATCCCGATGTTCGCACTTATCCCGATGCTGACGGTTACGGCGTTTGCGCTCCTTGCCGCAGAACCGCGCCTATTAACTTGAAAGCTCCGGGGGAGGTTACGATCAATCTCTTTACTACCAATGAATATGGCGCATGCTACGATAAAGTGGTTATCGATAAGTTGGAATAAGATCGTTTTCCCTGAAGGAAAGGCTTTGGGCTGCCGCCCAAGGCCTTTTTGTTTTAGGCGGGACGGTTTTTCGAAAAAAATCCCAATAAAACAAAGTGAATGTTCAATTAGGAGATTGTATTAATTCAAAGGGCTCGCCATAGATTAGGTATTATCCGGGAAAAGGAAGGCATATATTTTAACCTGAGCGGATCCTTAAGGGGGAGGGATATGACTTCAAGCGGAAAAAAACCGATTCGGGGCAATAATCACATACCCAGCCCCGATTTTGAGAGCGGTCCTTTGGAGCCGAAAGACTGCGTAAAGGATGATGACGTGAAAAAGGCGCTTGAGAATTATAAATGCGCCGTAAATCGTTATAATAGCGCGGATTATTCCGATGAGAGGATGGAGAGCATTCTTTTTTTGGAACGTCAGATTGCCTTTATCGGATTGCAATTGGCTTTGGCTAAAGCCAGAATTAGAAACGGTTTGGATCCCAATCTGGATTACACCACTTTTGAAACGATGCTCAAGACGATGCTCCCCAATATTATCTGGATGTACAATAAAAATTAAGGGTTGACGCGGAAGTAACCGAGCCAACCCTTTTAACTCGCTATTCTTAATAATCCATTCCGCCGCCCGGAGGCATCGGCATCGGTTTTTCTTTCTCCGGAATCTCCGTCACCAGGCACTCGGTGGTCAGAAGCATCGCCGCGATGCTGGCCGCATTTTGGAGGGCGCTCCGGGTGACTTTGGCCGGATCGATGATTCCGGCTTTGACCATATCGGTGAATTCCCCGGTCAATGCGTTATAACCCTGTCCATTTGGCAGGGAGGCGACTTTTTCAACGATGACCGAACCTTCGGCTCCGGCGTTGTTGGCGATCTGTTTTAACGGCTCTTCCAAAGCCTTTCTTACGATTGAAATACCGGTGGCAATATCGCCGCTTTCCTTCTTTTTCAATTCGTCAAGCACCGGAGCAATTTGTAGTAAAGCGACTCCGCCTCCGGGGACCACGCCTTCTTCAACCGCGGCTCTAGTCGCCGAAAGGGCGTCCTCGATCCGGTGTTTTTTCTCTTTCATCTCGGTTTCGGTAGCGGCGCCGACTTGAATTACGGCCACGCCTCCGGAAAGTTTGGCGAGGCGTTCCTGCAATTTTTCCCGATCATAATCGGAGGTGGTATCTTCGATTTGGACTTTGATTTGATTGATCCGGTTTTTAATCTCTTGGGCGTTTCCTTTGCCATCGACAATGGTGGTTTCGTCTTTAGTGACTTTGACCTGACGGGCTTGACCCAACATATCGATGGTGGCGTTTTCCAAGGTAGCGCCGACATCCTCGGAAATCACTTGGCCGCCGGTGACGATGGCGATATCGCTGAGCATTGCTTTGCGCCGGTCGCCGAAACCCGGGGCTTTAACCGCTACCACGTTGAGAGTGCCGCGGAGTTTATTAACGACTAAGGTGGCGAGAGCTTCGCCTTCGACGTCCTCAGCGATTAATAAAAGAGGTTTGCCAAGTTGGATGGTTTTTTCTAAAATCGGAAGCAAATCTTTGATCAGATTAATCTTTTTATCGGTAATTAAGATATAGGGTTCTTCGAGGATGGCTTCCATACGTTCGGAATCGGTGATCATGTAAGGAGAGATATAACCCCGATCAAATTGCATTCCTTCAACTACTTCCAAGTTGGTGCCCATGGTTTTGGACTCCTCAACGGTGATCACACCGTCTTTACCAACTTTCTCCATAGCTTCGGCGATCAGGGCGCCGATCTCTTCATCGCCCGCGGAAATTGCGGCTACTTGAGAGATGGCTTCTTTTTTATCCACCGGTTTGCTGATTTTTTTGATTTCGTCAACCACGGCAACAACCGCTTTTTCAATACCTCGTTTCAAGATCATCGGGTTGGCGCCGGCGGCTACGTTTTTTAAACCCTCTCTGACCATTGCCTGGGCAAGCAAGGTGGCGGTGGTGGTGCCGTCACCGGCGATATCATTGGTTTTGGTGGCTACTTCCTTAGCGAGCTGAGCGCCCATGTTTTCAAAGGGATCTTTGAGTTCGATTTCTTTGGCGATGGTAACTCCATCATTAGTAATAGTCGGAGAACCGTATTTTTTGTCCAGGACTACGTTGCGTCCTTTCGGACCTAAAGTAATTCTGACCGCATCGGCTAAAGTGTTAACTCCTCGTTCCAGGGCATGACGGGCTTCTTCGCTAAATATAATCTGTTTGGCAGCCATAATCTCACCTTCCTTTAGATTTTAGAGTTGTTATTCAGGAATAATCGCTAAAACATCATTTTCCTTGAGGACCATATATTCTTCGCCATCGATTTTTACCTCGGTCCCGGCATATTTGGCGAACAGCACCTTGTCGCCGACTTTAACCTCCAAAGGCGCCCTCTCGCCGTTATCAAGGATTCTTCCGGAACCAACCGCCAGAACTTTACCCATTTGCGGTTTTTCTTTGGCGGTATCCGGAAGCACGATCCCGCTTTTGGTTTTTTCCTCGCTTTCCATAACTTTGAGGACGATTCTTTCGCCCAGAGGTTTAATATTCATAGTATCCCTCCTGTTGATAATATTTGTTAGCACTCACCGAACCCGAGTGCTAATGCTAAAATTATTTTATCATCACTAATGGAGTATGCAAGACTGAATAGGAATGAAATTAGCTTATTATTAACTGAATTACTCGATTATCGATGATTACCTCTTAATATCCTCGCTGTTTTAAATTATTTTTCGCATTTTTACTTGTTTTAAGAACTGATTTATTATAACCTGGTAAAAGATATCCCATTCCTATTCATAGAGGAAGGGTGGAATTCTTCGAGCCTTGAATTAATTAACCGTTTTGCCCTAAAACTATCTTGGAATAGGTTGCTTAATGGAAAACTTCGAACCGATGGGAATTAAAAATCGGGAATTTGTCGGATTAGAGGAGGAAGACGTTCAACGAACATAACCGTGATTAGGCCGGGAAGTTTAACCGGAACTCCAATATCTGCAAAATTATGGCTTCCAGGGAAGAAGAGAAGAAAAAAGGCGCATCCCTAAATCTTCAGCGCCATTGTCGCCGCAAACTTTATTCCCAAGCAAGCCGCAAATCGGATGTTAGGGTAAAATAAGCGGCAAGTTTGGGACACATCGCTGATTGTGATTTACTCTTCGGTTTTTTGGTTAATGTATTTATCGACATTAAAAAACTTATACCCCAATCTATCCATTACAGAATTCATGGCTTCGAACCAAGCTTCATTTTCGGGGGTGTCCAATATTTCCGGGTATGAATATTGGACGGCATCGCGTAAAAACTTCCGTTTCAAAGCTTCATTTTCAGCCAGATAGAAAAAGGAGAGCGCAATTTTATGTTTTTCTCGAATGCCTAAAATAAGGAACGCCGGTTTTTTCAACCAGGAAAATTTATTAATCTTGGCTTCGATATCCTGTGGATTATAGTTTCGTTTAAATTGATTGCCGACAAGAGGTTGGACTTTTTCATAAACCGCCCGGGTTCTTTCCAAAGTTTCCCTGATCAAAACCTGGGGGGGTTCAATTGGTTCGCCGTCTTCTAAAGTGGTTAGTTTTGAATTTATGTAGGTGCGCATTTGTTCAAATACATTTTGACTTTCGTATTTGACGAGCAATTGCTCTAAAAGCGTCACCCGAAGGTTGCGTTTTTGCTCGATGGTCAAATCCAGAACTGCCGGCGGCTGAAAAGCGGGAGGGATGTTAACGTTTTCAGCATAACCATCAACAACCGTCCCCAAAAGTAGAATTAGTAATAAGGCTTGATAGAGTTTCGCTATTTTCATTATAATAACCTCGGTACGTTTTTTAATGGAAATTCCAACCGACGTTTATTATTTTATCATAAATTACAAAACTTTTGATCTGAAATTTTGGATTTGTTTTCTAATTTTTTAGTTCAATATTATGAAATGCCGAAAGACTTGTGTTTAGACATCGATTGAAATTTAATCGGCAATGATTTAAACAAGTCTTTACAGAGGCGCAGGTATTGCTTAAAATTAAATCTGGGTCTTGCTGAACGCGATTTTACTTGGAATTCGGATAAGATATTATTTATATGGCTCAAAAGGCGGTAAGTAATGGAACCATTCTTGATTATTTTATTCATTTCAACCCTTGGTCCGGTGTTAGGCTCTTTAATTGGAATTTTAAAAAGGCCTAGTGAAAAATTCATGTACGATATGCTTTCCTTTGCGGCCGGGGTGATGCTGGCAATTTCCTTTTTAGAATTAATCCCGGAAAGCATCGGCTTAAGCAATGAATGGATTTGTATTGCCGGAATAATCATCGGCGCCTTGGTAATGTATCTGACTGATCGGTTACTTCCCCATATTCACCCGGAATTTTGTTCCCAAGAATACGGATGTAATTTAAAAAAGACCGCTTTATACTTGATTATTGGGATTAGCCTCCATAACTTTCCCGAAGGAATGGCCATGGCTATCGGCGCGGTCACCGAAATCAAGACCGGATTGGCAATAGCTTTGGCGATCGCGATCCATGACATTCCGGAAGGAATTTGCACCGCCGCGCCTTTCTATCATGTTACCGGAAGAAGATTGCAATCTTTTTTGGTTTCGGCTTCAACCGCTATCCCGGTAATAATCGGTTTTATAATCGCCAATAGTCTTTATCAAAATATTTCCCCGGAGTTGGTGGGGTTGATCGTAGGAGCCACCGCCGGTTTAATGATTTATATCTGCGCGGATGAGTTGATACCCCTCACCGGCGCTAAAACCGCCAATCATAGCACGATTTTTTATTTGATTTGCGGGGTGATTTTCGTTATCTTTTTAAAAAAGTTATAAAGTTAGGGCTTGGTAGCCTTCGAAAATGTTAATCTATAATGAATAATTTCCTGAATAATTCATAGCAGGGAATAGTGGGAAAAAGGCGAACAATTATTAAAACGCCGACAGGGAGGTAACGATGAAATTTATGTTGGACAAGAGATTTATACTTTTGGCAGCGTTGGTTTTGATATTGGTTGGCGGATTTGCCGTTCTTTACGCCGCGGAGGCTGATGAAACCGGTGATGGACAGGCTGATTTATCCGGGTTTCAACAAGAAGTACTGGTTAAGGGCAAAGTAGTTAAGATAATTTCCGAAGATGAGATCATCGATCCGCTTTCGCAAAACCCGGTTATGAATCAAATTCTAAAGGTCCGCATCGATTCCGGTAGATATAAGGGTAAAGAGATCGCGGTTATTAACTATCAAACCGATAATCCGGTTTTTAATTTGAAGATTAGCGAAGGCGACGGGGTTATCGTCGCTTTGGAGATGGACCGCGAGAATGATAAGATCAAAGAAGCGTATATCGCGGACCATCTGCGTCAAGACGAGTTGTATCTATTATTATTAATTTTTGTGGTTTTAGTATTGGCCATCGGTTGGCGCAAAGGAGCCAAGGCGCTCTGCGCGCTTTTGTTGACCATGGTTTTAATTTGGGGGGGATTATTACCCGGATTTTTACACGGCTATAACCCGCTTTTTTTGACGGCGGTGATCGCGATCATTGCCACCGTGGTTACCCTGCTGATTGTTGGAGGGCGCTCCTTAAAGAGTATCACGGCGATTGTCGGCACTTTAAGCGGAGTGGCCGTTGCCGGGGGATTGGCTTTGGTCGTCGGAAAGGCCGCTTATCTTACCGGTTTTGGGAGTGAAGAAGCGGCGATGCTTTTATATATTCCGCAGGCGGCCAAATTGGATATCCAAGGGCTTCTTTTTGCCGGGATCATTATCGGCGCTTTGGGGGCGTCGATGGATGTCAGCATGTCGATCGCCTCAGCGGTGGAGGAGGTCAAACGGGTCTGCCCGGAATTGGGAATTTGGAAACTCTTTCAATCGGGGATGAACGTGGGCCGGGATGTTATGGGGACCATGGTTAACACCCTGATTTTAGCTTATACCGGTAGTTCGCTCCAGTTGATCTTGATTTTCATGGCTTATCGGGAAACTTTATTGAAAATATTCAATTTGGATGCAATCGCTTCCGAGGTTGTCAGAGCCTTATCGGGCAGCATCGGCATGATCATGGTGATCCCGCTGACTTCGATCGTCGCCGCTATTTTATATGGGCGGAATAAGCCACAGGGGTCCGAGGTTGAAGACGCCGCAGTGAAAGAAGTTAACGGCCGGTAAGTTAAGTTGATCCGGAGATTACTCCGGGTTTTCGTTTAAGTATATTCGCTTGGGATTTGGATAATCATCAAGGGAGGATTTTTATGACCGCTATTCCGAAAGTTTATGTTTCCGGCCTTGGCGCGATTGGGAGCGTTTATGCAGCCAAGTTTTATGATATTGCTCCGGAAATGATTACGGTAATCGCCGACCGGGAAAGAATCGACAGGTACACTCGCGAGGGGATTTATGTAAATGGAAAAGCTTATCCGTTCCGTTTTGTTGAACCGGAAGCCGGTGATGGTTCGGCGGATTTAATTTTAATCGCCGTTAAACAACACCACCTGGAAGAGAGTATTAAAGCGATCCGTAACTATGTTGGGGAGCGGACGGTGATTCTCTCGTTGTTGAACGGCATTACCAGTGAAGAATTGGTTGGTAAGGCTTACGGAATGGAGAAGTTGCTCTATTCCTTTGTAGTCGGTATCGACGCGTTACGGGAAGGGACTAAAACCAATTATACCAGGATAGGAAGGATCGTTTTCGGGGAGAAAATCAACCAAGATTACTCCCCCAAAGTGAAGAAGGTAAAGGAAATATTTGATCAAGCTCAAGTTCCTTATGAAATTCCCGTGGATATGCAGCGGGAACTCTGGTGGAAGTTTATGATGAATGTGGGAGTCAATCAAGTTTCAGCGGTTTTAAAAGCTCCTTTCGGTGTTTTTCATAGAATCAAAGAAGCCAGGGAATTGATGGAAATGGCTTCCCGGGAAGTGATTCGGATAGCGGAGAAGTTGGGGATCAACCTTACCGAGGAGGATCTTCAAAACTATATTAAAGTGCTCGACACTTTGGGACCGCAGGGAAAAACTTCGATGCTCCAGGATGTTGAGGCGGGTCGTAAAACCGAAGTGGAGGCCTTTGCCGGAACAGTCTCCGAGTTAGGGAAAAAGCACGGAGTAGCTACTCCGGTTAATGATTTTCTTTTGCGGGCGATTCATACCTTGGAGCAAACTTATCAAGCGTAGGGAAAGTTGAATAAAAATGTTGAGCGCAGCGAGTAAGGAACGCTTATATAACTGGTTAATCGGCTATTTTAATATTTTCATCATAAAACGGAGTTTATGTTCCAATACTAGATCCGTCGGGAGGTGAACGGATGACAGAGCATAAAACCGGGGAAAAGATGGAATCACAAGAACCGGAAGCTATTTCGAATATCAAGGAACCGGGATTCGAAAATAAGGCCGGTCCGAAAAAAAAGGCCAGAAAGAAGGCGGATGATTTCGCCGAGGAACCGGATGTGGAACCGGGGATCGATTATATGCGATGGTCCGAATAAGTTAAAGCCGGCCCGGAGAGATTGGGCCGGCTTTTTGGCAATCTTTTCGCTCTGCGGTATTTCGCACGGTATCTTGGCATTATGGGTTTTCGATGAAATCAGCGTCAGGTTATTGCTTGATGTGATTGTGATTCAAAATTAATCAATCATTACTTTATCGCCGGCGGCAGGGGCCGGGGGCGCAAAGATGGAAATAGCTTCAAAACCGGCTTTGTCAATCGCGCGGGTGGTGTGGGCCACTCCCCTGGGGCAAACATGTAAGTCGCCGGCTTTCATCTCAACCCATTTGCCATTCAGGTAGACTTCGCCTTTACCTTTGATGACGTAAACAATTTCATCGACATCGGTATGAATATGCCTGTCGATAAAGGGGCCGCTAATTCGGGCCAGATTCACTACACAGCGGGGTGAACTGAAAACGGTATTGAATTGTACCGGGCTTTTTGCCGGATTTTCTTTGAAAAATTGGTCGATATTGATTAATACTCCTTCTTTGGGGGTTGAATCAATCAGGTGTTCGGCGATGGGGGCGGTCAAACCAACAGCTGTTCCTAAAATGAATGCCATAATGACGATCAGATATTTTTTCAAGTCCTTACCTCCTCTTTAAAATGAGTTTATACCGTGCGAAGAAGTTATTTGACTGATTATGAATTATAATACAAAAGATGGAAATTGTCAACTTATTATGTCGTATTTTGTTAATTATTTTAATTCCGATAAAATCTTTTGTTTTCCGGTATTTTCTGGGTATAATTTTGATTTTTAGGGATAAGGTTGGGGACTTCGTCCGGCTGCCGTCTTAACGCGGCATTTGTCGGACAAAAATGGATCTTGACGCGGATATCGCTTTGTTATTTGCAAGTGTAAGTTAGAAGTTTTGCAGTCGCGTGGATTAAAAACTGCCGTACATTCCTAACTGATAATGCTCACCCCGGTATGAATGTTTTTCATATCCAAGCAGTAGTCTTTTACCAAACAATAACTGAGCGCCGTAAGTGTTGGTCCAGGTTGATTCATAAGTGGGTTTATCCATGGCATAGAGAATACCGGTTTCTTTCGACTTTGCCAGTTTAACGTATTTTTGATAATAGTATCCGCCGCCGATGAAGATATTGAGGAAATCACCGAGTTGGAGCCCTAACAAAAGATCTCCTCCTCTCACTCCATTGATTTTTTGAAGTCCGAGGTTCGTATATTCACCGGGAATCAAGTATTCGCCATCATTAATAATTTCTTTATAATCGCTTGAACCATAATTACCGGAGAAGTCGGTTCCAAAGTTGATTCCGCCTAAAAGTTTGATGCTTCCGAAACTGTAGTCGGTATCAAACAAGACCCCTAGGGCTACGCTGGAACCGATGTCCCGATTATATCCGTAAGAAAACCACATCATATTGTCGGATGCATTGACCGGGGAGGAAAATGTAACTAGACAAATAAAAAATGATAAGATTAACCATGACGATATTATCAACCGGTTACTCAAGATAACGCCTCCTATGGGTCGATTTGAGAATCAACAAAGTTAAAAAAAGGCAAAAGTGATGGTTAATAATACCAAGTTAGCACATCTTCGGTAAAAAATAAAGTATGAATTTTTGTATTTGGAATTGAGCGGAGGCTAAGTTTTATTCGGTGCGAACCGCGCTGAAAATAGAGGACGGCGCCCGCGTCGACTATATTCGGGGATGATTGCCCCAAAACTTCGGCATTTTTTATAAAACTCCGCTCCAAAATTCCGAAATAATTAATGGAGAGTCTAAAAGAATTTGATACAAGATTGGCATTGCAAAAATCAGGATGATAACTTTTGATTATTTTTATTTCCAAGGAATATTTTTCAGATTCGGTAGTATTCTTTATTGAGAGAATTGTCCATATTATTAATAGGGGGTGCGATCATTGGAGCACAAGGGATTAAAAACGGTTACCAATTTATTATCGAAGACTGCCGGTCTGATCTTTTTTTCGTTTTTAGCGATTTCTTTGGGAGTCGTTTTCGGACTCTTATTTGAAGGATGGGTTAAGGATCAACCTGGAGCGCCGGTGGGTTCGAAACACAGTGTTTTAAAACCCGTCGATCTGTCGGATGAAATGGATTTAGATTCAAGTCGGGCTTCGGAAATTCCTGATTACAATTCCACCGAGACCGCCATTCCGATTACGCCGCAGGTGATCGTCAGATATAAGGTCAGAGTCGGACCTTATCCAAGCCGGAGCGATGCTTTAGCAGCTTCCAAACAGCTTGAGACGCTTGGATATCCGGTTTATGTCGCCAACAATCCGCCTTTTGCGGTGCAAGTGGGAGCCTTCGGTTCTCAAAGTAACGCGGAGCGCCTTAAATCGGAATTGTCGGGCAAAGGATATAAAGTCTTTATCGATCAGGAATAGGCGTTACGAGATGCGACCATACAACATCAAAAGGCCAAGCGGCCTTTTATTTTTTTAGATAAAAATTCATAAAACAATGTTTTAATCCGGGAATGAGTGTTTTTTTGAAATATAATTCAATAATTACCCGAAAAATAATCATCAATAGTTGGACAAACTATATATTGTGTAATAAAATATTAGTGACACAATATATAGTAGGCGAAGGGAGAGCTTGAGAAATGGAGATTTCTGCTAATGCCAGGGCTGTTTTGGAACGGCGTTATTTGCGAAAAGAAAACGGCAAGGTGATCGAGGAACCCGAGGATCTGCTGCGTCGGGTCGCCGAGAATATCGCGGCTGTTGAGAAAACAGCTTTTGGCGCCGATGAAACCACAACCAGGGAATTAGCGGAAGCTTTTTTTCGAATAATGGATCAGCGAAAATTTATGCCGAATTCGCCGACTTTAATGAACGCCGGCCGCGAACTGGGACAACTTTCGGCTTGTTTTGTGTTGCCGATTGAGGACTCGATGGAAAGCATTTTTGAGTCCTTAAAGATCGCGGCCTTGATACATAAAAGCGGTGGCGGCACCGGTTTTAGTTTTTCCCGGCTCCGCCCCAAGAACGATCAAGTTGGGAGCACCGGGGGGGTGGCCAGCGGTCCGCTTTCATTTTTAAAAGTATATAACGCCAGCACTGAGGCGGTGAAACAGGGAGGTACCCGACGGGGCGCCAACATGGGCATCTTAAGGGTGGATCATCCCGATATTTTGGAATTTATCGAAGCCAAGAAGAACAAGGGAGAGATCGCGAATTTTAATCTGTCGGTGGCGATTACCGATGACTTTATGGAAGCTTTGGAAAAAGGCGACGATTATTATCTCCTCAATCCTCGCGCCAAACAACCGGTGGGCAAACTTTCCGCGAGGGAAGTCTTTGAAAAAATCGTCTTATCCGCCTGGGAGTGCGGGGAACCGGGAATAATCTTCATCGACCGCATTAATGAAGCCAATCCCACCCCTAATGTCGGCGACATCGAGAGCACCAACCCTTGCGGCGAGCAACCGTTATTGCCTTATGAATCGTGTAATTTAGGCTCAATTAATCTGGCGGTCTTTGCAAAAGAAACCGATACCGATGGTCAGGGCGACGGTATCGATTGGGATGATCTTCGGGAAACGGTCCATTTGGCGGTTCGTTTTTTGGATGATGTTATTGAAGCGAACCGCTACCCGATCAAGCAGATTGAAAAAATGACCAAGGGAAACCGGAAGATCGGTTTGGGAGTGATGGGTTGGGCCGATTTATTATTTAAATTGCGAATTTCTTACAAATCCGAAGCCGCAATCAAGCTGGCCGAAGAGGTAATGGCCTTTATCGACGGCGAGTCCAAGAAAGCCTCGGCCGAACTTGCCGAGACGCGGGGAGTATTTCCAAATTTTAAAGGAAGCATTTACGATCACGAGAAAGGCATTAAGTTGCGTAACGCTACCACCACTACCATCGCTCCCACCGGAACAATCAGTATTATCTGTGATACCAGCTGCGGGGTTGAGCCGTTGTTCAGTTTGGCTTTTGTCCGGCAAATTATGGACAACGATCGCTTGATTGAGGTGAACCGCGCCTTTGAGTCGATCGCCCGAAAGGAAGGGTTTTATAGCAAGGAATTAATTGAAAAGATAGCTGAAAACGGCAGTTTGGCGGGGATCGACGGCATTCCCGAAACCTGGCGGGAAGTTTTCGTTACCGCCCACGATATTGAACCGGAATGGCATATCCGGATGCAGGCCGCATTTCAAAAGTATACCGATAACGCGGTTTCGAAGACGATCAATTTCGCTAAGGATTCAACCCCGGACCAGGTGGCCGAGGCTTATTTGCTCGCTTATAAACTGGGTTGTAAAGGTTTGACCGTATATCGGGACGGCAGTTTGGACAACCAGCCGATGCAAAAAATGGCGAAAAAACCGGAGCAGGAAACGGCCTCGGTGGAAGCGCGTCTTTCTTACGGTGAATGGGGACATATTCTGCCTGTAAAACGCCCTAAAAGTCTTAGAGGGATTACCGACGCCCGCCAAACGCCGGAAGGGAACCTATATCTGACCTTAAATCTGTATGAGAACCATCCTTTTGAATTATTCGCCCAAATCGGCAAAGCCGGGAGCGATATTTCCGCGTTTACGGAGGCGATTGCGCGGTTGATTTCCCTGGCGTTTCGCTGCGGAGTAGACCCGAACGCGGTGGCCGACGAGTTGGTCGGGATCGGGGGAAGCAGGTTTGTCGGATACGGCCCGAACCGGGTCCGTTCGGTGCCGGATGCGATCGGCCAATTTTTAAGCGAATATTTGAACAAACTCAGTCAGAACAATGAAGAACACCCGGGAGAAGCTCCCCAATTGGAACTGGGCTTGGCGGAGTCGGTCCCGGTGGCGCAATTAAGCCGGGAGACGGAAAAGCCGAAGAACGGCAAAGTCCGGTTTAATCTTTGCCCGGCTTGCGGTATGTATACCTTCGGCTATTTTGAAGGCTGCGCCAAGTGTATTTCCTGTGGGCATTCCGAGTGTTAAGAAACTTCCTCCTTAATAATATAGATGCGCTGAAGGCGCGCTGGTTTAACAACCAGGCTATTGCGTGAGACTTGACCGGCAGCTTCGCTGCCGGTCGAGTTTTTTCGTTTAGTCCCATCGTTTTACGGTAGGAATTCCAAAACCCCTTTCCGAATAAGATGTGGTGATAAATAAGCAGGTCCATTTCCGGATCTGATGATCGCGACAGATTTTAAAAGAATTTTACTTTATGCGTTAGGAAAGATGTTTGTTGAAGAGCCTCGTCAAAATTTTAGTGGCCGACGATGACCGGGAAATAGTACGGTTAATCGGTGATAGCCTCGAAGATGAAGGCTATCAAGTTATTCCGGCGTATCATGGCAAACAGGTGTTGGAACTGTTGGAAAGCTCGGCGGTTTCGTTAATTATTTTGGACATCATGATGCCGGAAATGGATGGGTTGGAAGTTTGCCGAAAGATCCGCAATAAGATCGGGATACCGATCATTCTATTAAGCGCCAAGGGACGTGAGATCGATAAAGTGGTCGGGTTGGAGGTCGGCGCCGATGATTACCTGACCAAACCTTTCAGTATCAATGAATTGGTCGCCAGGGTCAAGGCGCACCTGCGCCGGGAAAAGCGGAAGGATAAGGCCGTAAAAAATGAAACCGGCGTATTGGTTTTTGATGATGTTGCGATCCATAAGGACAATTATGAGGTTTATAAAAACGGTCGTAAGATCAATCTTTCCACCAAAGAATTTCAAATACTGCTATATTTGATCGAAAATAAAAATCTAGTACTGAGCAGGGAACAGATTTATGACGCCGTTTGGGGTGTCGGCAGCGACTATTGCGATTTGAATACAGTCACGGTTCATATCAAGAATCTCCGCGATAAAATCGATCCGCAAAATGAATACATCAAAACAGTCTGGGGCGTCGGCTATAAATTTACGGGAGCAAAAGGGTGAAATTTAGCCTTCGTTATAAACTGCCGCTGGTTATTTTCTGCGGCTTTGCATTATTTATCGCGTTATTGATTTTTTATTACCGCCTTTATTTAATGGATAATCTGGGGCGGGATTTTGACGTTTTTAAAGATCACTTCTTCGGAATAAACGAAGTTATTTCCGCCCGTATTAAACAATATTACCCGGACTTTCATCGAATCCAAGCTTATTTGGAGAAAGAGTCGCTGCGCAAGGATTTAAAAATTACCGTCTATGATGTGAATGGGAATAAAATATGGGTGGCCGACAGGAGAAAGAGCCGCGGCTTAAGCTTGGAGTTGATGAGTTTTACCGTGGTTGACAGGGACCTCGTTTATGTGGTGGAATTGTCCGCCCCTTTTTCGGCGGATAACTTCAGTAAGTTGAATTCGATTCGGATGATCGGATGGGTTGCTTTAATTTTGTTGCTGGTTTTTAGCGGTTTATTAATCATTTATCTGCATTTTTCGTTGGTGCGGCCGTTAACGTTTTTGAATCGAAGTCTGGAAACGGTAGACTATCGCTTTTTTGCCCCTGAAACGAATCTTAGTAATCATTCAAAAAGAAGGGACGAGTTGGGCGATTTGACCTGCAAGTTTGTCGAGATGCGACAAAGGCTGGCAACGTCCTACCGGCGGCAAAATGAGATGATCGCCTCGATTTCCCATGATCTGAAAACTCCTTTGACTTCGATCATCGGTTTTTTGGAAAGATTGATGTCGCGTCAACTATCGGACCGGAAACAAGCCGAGTATCACCGGATTATCTTTCAAAAGGCTCAGGATATGGCGGAACTGATTAGGGAGTTTAACGAGTACGCGCTCTGTGATTTCGACGCGATAAACGGCGAAAAGGAAGAGGTCGACCTGCAGGAGTTTTTGAGCGAGCTTGCCGCTGAATATCGCTGTGAATTCGAAGGGAGAAAGATCGTTTTTGAATATATTTTTGATGTTGAGGAAGATTTCCGGTTGGAGATTGATCGCCAAAAAATCAGGCGGGTCTTGGCCAATCTAATCAATAATTCCTTGAAACACGCGGCAAATTTGAATAAAATAACGATGAAATGTGCGGTCCGTAAGGGCTATGCCTGGTTTGCGGTGGAGGACGATGGGCATGGAGTCCCGCCCCAAGAATTAACGGCGATTTTTGAACAGTTTTATCGTATCGATAAATCTCGGTCGCGGTCGAAAGGCGGCAGCGGCCTCGGACTTGCCATTTGCCGAAGGATCGTCGCCAGCCACGGAGGAAGCATCGAGGCCTATCTAAACGGCCAAGGCGGATTGGGAGTCCGTTTTTCGATGCCTTTGAAAAGTTGAAAAATCTTTATTTTTATTTAAGAATTGTATGTTAAAGTTGACTTATAACCTGACCGGGAGGATGCGGGTATTATGGGTATTACGAAAGAAGCCAAATATTTGATCGCGGCCGGAATAGTTTTTGTCTTAACCGGGTTTACGGTGGTTTTAGGTGATGCGCCGCAATTAAGCAAAGCGGAAGCCGCGAGCGTCATTAACCGGTCGGCGGCGATTATCAGGACCGCGCAGCGGTTTGCGGTTGAAGGAGAAAAATATCACGGTTTGGGTTTGTCCCTGGGGCATCAGCTTTATGCCAGACAATTATATTTCGAGGGCGATTATCCGAACGCCGGTTTTCACTCCTTACGGGCCAGGGAGTTGGCAGGCCGGGTCATTTCTTTGAATAAAAGCAGTATCATTAATGAAGCTCTCTTTAACCGAAATGAAGAGAGGTTGATCCGGAGTTCTCCTTCCGGGACGGAACTGGACCGGAGGTTGAAAGGGAGGGAGGTTGCGATTCCCGATGACCAAGAGGCGGCCTATGCCGATGTGGATCTGGAGGTTTAGGGAGTGGGACGCCCTCAATCTAGCTTTCTCCCCCGGGGAGAAACGAAGAGTGGCGCGTTGGGGTCTTTTGACCGGGTTGAAGTTTAGGTTTAGGTTCCATAATAAGTGGCAAAGCAAAAGTTTGTTCAAGAATAAGGACTAAAACGATTAATTAAGTAATACCGATACAAATGTTAGTTGGGAAACGCCCGGTTTAGAGCCGAGGTGTTTCTTCTTATTTACTGGATGAAAAAATCCGGGGGTGGTTTAATGGCTAGAATTACATTAGTAACGGTTCGGAACCCTTTCGACTTGAACAGCCGGGAGGTGAAAGAGTTATCCTATGTACCGGGAGAACCGGTTTGGATTTAAAAAAATGGAAGCGCGCTTGATTGTCTAAAACCGACTTACCTATCCTCTCTATAACGAAGAAACACTGAAAGTCGTATCAATAGAGAGGGAAAGCCGATCAAGACGGGGATTTGAAAGTTAGGCGGTTTGGGATGTCAAGAATGGAAAGAATTAAGAATGTAAGTCACCTATTTTACGTATACCAGGAGAATTGCTCAACTGAAAAAAATTATCATATAAAGAAAGGATTAACTCCATTTCCATGGAATATAATTACAAGAAATAATAAAATTGGAGATGGGGTGAAATGATGAAATTTTATCCGAAAGCATATCGGATGGCTTTAATTATATGTTTATTGCCTATTATAACCTTTTTTACGACTATTAATTCTTCTTTGGCTGAAGCACAGGACCATAACATTCCGTTAGAAATTCAAACCAAATATTTTAGAGTTATTTATGAACCGGAATATTTAAATACCGTTCAATTAATCGCTCCCTATCTCGACCAGGTTTACGAATATGTACGGGGTTATTTTCCGGGAGACCTTTCCTACTTGCCATATACTGTTTCATTTAAAGATGAAGGTAGATCTGGAGGGCGACATGATTTTATCAATAAAACTATAATTATAAGCAGCAGTGGACCGCAGTTTCCTTTAATAAGTCACGAATTGACTCATGCATTTACTGCTGATTTATGGCGGAGTTGTCCAAGATGGATTTCCGAAGGGCATGCGGAATATGTTAAAGATGCCCGGTATGGTCTTTGCCGTTATGCTTTAGAACTTTCCGGAGAGCTTGTTCAACCTAGTTTACCGGCAATCGGGCCTTTGGTTAAACCGGTGAAACGCTGGTCCCATCTAGCAGAAAAGATGGGAGGGAGAGGCAAAGAGCCATCGCATTACGCCGGCCCCGAATCGATCTTTGTTTATATCAGTCAAAAGTATGGCCGGGAAAAATTAATCCAATGGACTACTGAAGTTTACCAAAGTTGTAATATTAATGAGGCTTGTAAACGGGTGTTGGGAAAGTCTCAAAGGAAGGTCGAAGCCGATTGGCATCAATGGATTAACTCCAGCGAGTTTGGAGCGGAGAAATATTATGGTCTTCAAATTTCAAAACCCATTTGGAATGCTAAAATTTTCCCCTGGACTCTAGGAGTAACGGATCAACTTAGATTTCCAAGGAAATTACTGGAAAAATATAATGTAATCATAGTAATTTGGAATCGTAAGGATAAATTGCCGACAGGACTCCATGAAAACGATTTTCCAGGATTAAAAGAGGTGCTGGCGGGTGAAGGAGCTACGATTAAAACAGAAAAAGTAGGCTCGCGCTGGAATATTTATTTAGTTGGCGACGATAACCATCAAATTTGCGAAGTAATCATGAAATTCGATTATGGGAAATTTGAAAGCGGGATTATTAAATCGCTTAATTAGAAGTTCATTGGAGCTGGGGAATACGCATTCGCGAACGAGGAAAGTATGAGGGGTGGGACGGGCTCACATACCGGCCACCATCCCGTTACCGGGATCAGCAGTCGGGACGCCATGGTCTGGTGCAATGCCCCGACCGAATTCAACAATACGAACAATGGGACTGCCCTTGAATAAGCGCGCCTACCGCCGATCGATGGCTTTCAATCTTGATCTCGTCGAACATCGTCTATTTGCTGCAACCGTATTATAACAATATTATGAAAAGAGCGGTGAAAACGCCGAAGCTATATTTTCTCGATACCGGTCTGGCGGCGTATCTTCTTAAATGGAAAACGCCGGAGGTGCTTGAGGCCGGCGCTATGGCGGGAGCGTTTTTTGAAACTTTCGTAATAGCGGAGATCCTTAAGAGTAATTATAACGCCGGTGTTTTAGAACCTTCGCTTTATTATTACCGTGACAAGGACGGCAAAGAAGTCGATCTGCTAATTGAGCAGAACGGCGCGGTCTATCCGGTTGAAATTAAGAAAACTTCAAATCCGGGGAAGAAATATATTGCTAACTTTGCGGCGCTTGAAAAAATCAAAGGGCTAACGGTAGGCGCCGGGGGCGTTATTTGTATGTATGAGAAGAGTGTTCATCTTAACGATAAAAGTGTAACCATTCCCGTGACATGGTTGTGAGCGGCTGAGAATCCATCAATCAATCACCACATTATTTTCAAACTCCCGGCGAAATTCGCTCCATTTTGTCCGATCCCATTCGAGAGCGGCATTCAGGCATTGACCGGCTTTGTAGCCCATTTCCAGGGTGTGATGGACGTTGTCATGGACAAACAGTCCCTGGCGTCCGAGGATTACGAAATTGGGGAGAGTCTCAAAATACCGGTCCACGGTATGGAAATTGGCGGCATAATTTAAATCGTAAACCGGATAGACCGTCGCCTTTCTTTTGGTAAAAAAATCGATTACCGGGACGGTTATGCCCAATCCGCACTTATCCAAATCGGCGAGAATTCGTCGGTGCAGATCGGCTTCGGCCAGGTTCCAGAGTTCATCATTGACCGCGCAAGGAATTTCAAGGCATAAACCGGTTATCCCCTCCGGTTCGCGGCCGTCGTAATAGTTTTTGGTTTCGGAGAGACGGGAAAAGATAAATTCCGGCTCCGGGAAATAATGAGCGTCATAGGGGGTGAACCGGTCCGTTTTTAAGATTAAATAATGAAACAACATCCCCCGGTAACCGAGGTTGGCCGCCGCCGTCCTTACTTCCGCGGGAACGGCGGGTTCCATCATGGAGACCAAATCCGTCAGGGGAATCGTAGCGAAGATAAAATCAGCGTCAAACCGGGTCTTTCCCGCTACATTTGCCTGTGCGGCCGCTGGGGGTTCGGTTTCCACTTGATACCGGGAGCCGTTGACGCCGATAATTTTGGTAACTTTCCTACCCAGCAGGATTTTCCCTCCCCTGGCGGTAATCTCCCGGGCATATGCCGCGGCGATTTCACCGAAGCCATTTTTCGGATAGTAAAAAACAGCTCCTTTTTTTTGGCCGGTTACCAACGAAAAAGCCTTGGCCAATATTTTCAGGACGCTGTTGGAGGAGACGCGTTTATTGGCTTGTTCCGCCGCCAGCCGGTCCGGTTCCAGTCCCCAAAGTTTTTGGGCGTAGGGGAAATAAAAATGATTGCAGATGGTCTTTCCCAAACCGTTTAAAAGCACGGCGCTAAAGGTGAGGGGAGCCTCTTTTTTCCGAAACGGTTTAAGCAGCATGTCGGTCAGCACGCCCCGGAAAAAACGGAAGGGGAGATGAAGCGAGGCGTCGACCGGGTTCAACGGAAATTTGATAAACTTGCCGAGCAGTCTGATTCTTCCGTTGCGCGGCCGGGTTAAAAGGGCGTTTCCAAGCATTTCGCGAATATCCTTAAATATTTCCGGACCGGTCGCCGGGTGGAGCCGGTGGCTTCCATAATCGAAATGCAGTCCGTGGGCGGTGAAACCGGCGGCGATCCCGCCGACGGCATCTTCCCGCTCCAGAACGGTAATCTCGAAAGCGTCCTGAAATCGGCGTAACAGATTATAAGCTAAACTTAAACCGGCGGGGCCGGCCCCCAAGATCAGGATTTGGCGTTTCATAGGATGATCCTTCCTTGCTAAACTTTTTAAAAGCATTAAAAACTTAAATCCGGATTAAAAATTTCGACTCCTCCCCGTGGAATCGTGAAAAACCGGGGGTTGAGACGCCGCCTGCTCGGTTTGAAGCTCATTTTTATTCACCGGATATGTTAGGGGTTGGGGAGCATATCGTCCGAATTTCCGGATTATTCCGTCCGCCACCATGCCGATCAGCAGGATTTGGAGACTGGAGATTAAAAAGATTAAGGAACTGGCGGAAATCACTTCTCGGGTAAATAGCGCTCCGATTCCCAACCCTTCGGCGCTGTTGATCGCCACCAGGATATCGACGACCAGTTTAAACAAGCCCAAAATCAAACTGGCCAGCGATACGGGAAGAAAGATCTTTAAAGGGTTAAACAACATCGACAAGCGAATGACCAAGGTGGTAAAATTGACGAAATCCCAAGGTACGATCTTGGATTTGCCGGTTCGTTTATGATAATCGATGGGGAGGTAAACGACTTCATAATTATCACAGAGCATAGCCACGGTGATAGTGGTCGTGAAAGAAAACTTGTCCGGTAAAATGTTCATATATTGTTGGACGCATTGACGCCGGAAAGCCCTGAGTCCCGAATTTAAGTCCGGAATCCGTTCCCCCGTAATATAACCGGCCAAACATCTTAAGAACCATTTGGCGGGTTGCCTGACCAAGGGGATATTCACGTTTTGTCCCACCCGGGCGCCGACCACCATATCCGCGTCCTTCATTCCTTCGATGAGCGGCGGGATAGAGGAGGGGGGATAGGTCCCGTCGGCGTCGGTAATGACGATCAAATCGTTTTTGGCAAGACCGATACCGGTCTTCAGGGAGGCCCCGTAACCCTTATTTTTCTTGTGCCGGACAACTGTGACTCCCGTCCCTAAGGCCAGTTCGTAAGTTTGATCGCTGGAACCGTCGTCGACCACGATGATTTCGTGGTCAATTCCGGCTTCCGAAAGCGACTCCCGTACGGAATTGACACTTTCCACGATACTCGCCGCTTCGTTATAAGCGGGAATAACTACCGTTACCGGCTCGGTTGCCTTTTTTGTCATGTTAACACCGCCTCTATCAGATGTTTTTTGCCGGGTGACGGCAAAAGATTTACGATGAAAAAATAACGCAGGTTCATTCTTAATTCGGTTAAAGCCGGGAAAACTCTTAACCGAAACGCGGTTTCCGGGGCGGGGTCAAATAAGACCGGTAGTTCTTTTTAGTAAAGTAAATTTCATACCAGAGCAAGTAATTTAAGAGACCCCAGAAAAAGCGCCCGTGATCGACTTTCATAGTTTGATGTTCCTTCCAGAGCGCGGCGATCTTGTCCGCGTCAAAGAAACCGGTGGCGTTGATATTTGATCGGGAAAAAAGATCCTCCGCCATTTCCCGCAGTTCATTCCGGAACCAGGACGAGTAGGGCATCTCCAAGCCCACCTTTTTTTTGGCGGTGATCTCCTTAGGGAGATAATCCTTCATGGCGGCGCGCAGCAAATACTTTTTTTTGGTTCCCGGCAATTTGTAATTAACCGGGACCGTCGCTAAAAATCGAACTAACTCATTGTCCGTAAAGGGAACCCGCGCTTCGAGGGAATGAGCCATGGTCATCCGGTCGTTTTTGATCATCAGATCGTCGGCTAAGTGGTAGCTAAAGTCGATATAGAGAAGGCGGTTCAGTTCGTCCGCTGCGGCGCAACGGTTGAACGCTCGACTGAAAAACTCCGCCGAAGGATGGAAATCTTCATACAAATTGTAGTCCCGGAGGATCTTTCTTTTCGCGTCCTCATCAAGCACTACGCGCCAAGCCAAATGCGAACGGGCCGTGTCGAGCTCGGCTCCGGCGGCGAAACGTTTGGCTTTAAAATCAAAACTCAGTTTTTTATGGGAAACCGGCAATAAATTGACTATTTTTTGAATAATCCCCTTTCGGACCACCGGCGGGATTTTCCGGTATAAGCGGCGCATTTTATAGGCCAGATGAGTGTCGTAGCCGGCAAAAAATTCATCTCCCCCCTCCCCGGAAAGCAAAACCGTCACATAATCCTTGGCGCATTCGGAGAGCAGGTAGGTTGGGATGGCCGAACCGTCGGCATAAGGCTCGTCAATATAGGCTAAATATTTGGGGAGCAAATTTTCAACCTTTTCAGGGGTTACCAAGATTTGATGGTGGGTGGTCCCGACATGTTCGGCGACGATGCCGGAGTATTTTGATTCGTCAAAACTGGAGTCTTCAAAAGCAATTGAAAAAGTATGGAAATTGGAATCTCCTCTCACCTTTGCCATCAATGCGGTCAGGGCGCTGGAATCGACTCCTCCCGAGAGCATCACCCCTACCGGCACGTCGGAAATCAATTGACGGCGCACCGCTTTTTCCAAATATTCCAGCGATAAATGAACCGCCTCTTTTTTAGTGATAGCCGGGTTTATTTCGTATTTCAAGTCGAAGAAGCGCTCAATCCGCGGTTCTTTTCCGGCGGGATTCAGCGTCAGCATATGGCCGGGGGGCAGTTCGTGAATATTTTCAAACGCCGTCAGCGAACCGGAAATATAATTAAAAGACAAATAGTGGTACAAAGCTTCAAGGCTGGGTTTCCTTTGATATCCGGGGACTTCCAGCAAGGCTTTGATTTCCGAACTAAACCAAAAGGCGTCTTTGGTTTGAAGATAGAAAAGGGGTTTGATACCATAAGGATCCCGCGCCAGATATAACTGTTCCCGCCGGCCGTCCCACAACGCCGTGGCATACATGCCGTTTAGATGTTTGACGAAGTCGGGACCGATTTCTTCATATAAATGAAGGATGACTTCGGTATCGGTCCGCGAGCGAAAACGGTGGTTTCGGTCGAGGGCGAAGTCTTTTTTTAAATCCTGGAAATTATAGATTTCACCGTTATGGGCAATCCATATTTTCTCCGTTTCGTTGCTCATGGGTTGATTGCCCGCGCTGCTGCAATCGATGACGCTTAAACGATGGTGGGCCAAACCGCAAGGCCCTTCCCAATGGACCCCGAAAGAATCGGGACCCCGGTGCCGTAGCGGTTGACTGAGTTCCGCCAAGAGTTCGTTATTGAAAGAACGGGAGTCGTCATTAAGTCTTAATACGCCTAAGAATCCGCACATTTTAGATACCTTCTTTATTTGAAGTGAAAAATTTATAGGAAACGCAAGCAATTACAAATCGATCATTCCGGCTTTTTCTTGAAAGATTGGGATGTTTTCATTTTTAATCGTCAAAACATAGAAGGTGAAAGAGACACCCGCGTGGGAAAAGGTTAAAAACTCATCGCGCCCGAGATAATTCAATTCCCGGAATCGCTCGATAATGGCCTCGCTTTTGGGTGTTTTTTCCCAAATCAACTTCAGATCTTTGGTGTTTTTTTGATAATTGGCAATGGCATGTTTGTTGAATTCCAATAATTCGATCTCCGAAATCAGATTGAACGGGATGCCGCCGCCGAAAGACAATATTTTTTCCGCGTCGTAATCGTATAAGAAGGTATGGGGCACCGCGTAACCGTATTCGATGCAAATGAAAGTATCATAATTAGGCTCCGGATAACCGGTTATCTTTTGGAATTCTTGTTTGCGCATTACGGGTTGGGGGTCGGGAACTCCGGCGACAATGCCTTTGAGAACACGGGAAACGGCGACATCCTTTTGAGCAAAGTAATGCACCGAATAGGGATCTTTTGACTTGCGATTCAAGTAGGCGATACCGGGTATTAGCCCGGCCAGGAGAATGGCGATGATAATGCCGTAGTTTATATACCGGAACACCGGCAGCACTTTCAAGCGGATGATGGCGTTAAGCCCGTATGCCAGAAAGATGAACCAAAGTGGACAAACCATTAACACCCGATAATCGGAAAAACCGGCGATGAAAGCGCCGACAAAGGATACGGCGCAGATGGCGACATATTCGTACCGCTTGCGGAGGAAAGCGATGATCGCGCCCGGAATCATCAAGAGATAGTAGGCGAAAGGAATTAATACAAAGTCCGGAAGGAACCAGCGGTGCCAGGTATATCCGAAAAAACAATCATAGAAGCGAACGATGTTTTCTTTAATGCCGCTCAAACCATGAAAACGTAAAGCTTGGAGGAATTTATTAAGGTACTCGCCTTCCAGGGAGAAGTACACCGGGTTATAGTACATATACATCAGCATCGGCATGGAACTGATCAAGAATCCGATCAAGAAACAAGCGGCCAGCTTCCGGTTGGTCGGAGTGTAAGCATTTTTGAAATCGAAGAATAAATAAAGGAGGACCGCGCCGGCCAATCCAAGCAGATATTGCTTCCCCATAACCGCGCCCGTGAAACAAAGACCGGCTAAAATCGAACTCAAGGCAACGCGGAAAAAAGACCGGTTTTTGAAACCCGTGTATAAGAAATATAATGAGGACATCATTAGCGGCGGCGCCACGGCGTATCGTTGACCGACAAAAGCATGGATGAAATGCAACGGGAGAAAATTTAACGCCAATGCGGATGTTATCGATACGAGATGGCTGTTAAACAACTTGTAGATTAATTTAATTGTAAAGATAAATGCCAAAAAAGCCAGTACCAATATGGATAAATTGAAAGTGAGGATGTTGAATCCGAAAAGATGAAAGAGGACCATGATGTAATAGTGAAATACGACACCCTTGGCCGAACTGCTTCCCGGCCGCCAAAAAGCGCCTTGAAAGGGCTCGTCCGAGAAGATATACTTTTTGGCTTCGTAAATATTCCAAGAGGCGTCGTCAAAGAGGCCGTTTTGGTTCCAAGGCGCGGTGTCAAAATTCCAGAGATGGGTGATTAGGAAAAAAAAAGATAATCCTATTAAAACTTTGGTTTCCGGAGAAAGCTTTTTCAATTTGGAGGGGATTCCTGTAAGATTAAAAGCGCTCGGCGGAGCAAAGGCCAGCAAAAATAGGATCATGCCCGACAGCCAACCGATCCAGGTAAGGTGATTGCCATAAGCCTTGCCGGTATAATGCATGCCGGAGGCGACCAGGCATACCAAGGCAAAGAACAAGGACGACAAGAAAAAAATCGATTTTATCCGGTGTTTTTTTAGAAATTGCAATTGTCGGTTCAAATATGTAATAACCGTCCGCACTTGTCTTTCCCACCTGATTTTAAAGATATATCTCATTTATCTTAACAAATTATTAACCGATATTCAAGAAAAAGAACGGAAGGACACTCCGGTGGACAACTTGGCGTTTGTGGTGGAAACCGCGCCGGATTACAAGGAAGGGAAGTTAGTTAATACTCAAGCGCCGCGGTTTTTTTAAGTTTAAGTTAAAGAGGCGTTTCCTGCTGGAGATTGGCATTTTGGCTAAGAATAGTCGGATCATTGATATTCTTCGTTGACTAGTAAACTTGATTTGATTCCTGAATCAGTGAACTAAAACTCTGAAAAGCAAGGAAAAGCGCCATCAAATCTTGAATACTCAAGATAAAAAATAATCACCTGCGAGGTTCAAGAAATGTTTGATGGGATACGAATTACTAATGAA
>JAAYHS010000190.1 GCA_012735315.1 Bacillota bacterium
GGCGTTGTATGGGCGATTAATTAATCGCCCATACAACACTTCACCCTTACAAAATACGATCCCTTCGAGCTTGAACTTTAGCTCTTCTTACTTCTGGCCATGGTCATAAGCGTATCGCTACGCTTACCTCATGACAGGTTCTTTCTTGGCCTTTATCAGACCTTTCAAAACCTACCAGTCTTTCGCTTACTGCTGTTCAGTTTTCAAGGTTCAAAGCGCTATTCCAGTGTCGTAGCGCATTTGTTAGTATATCACAAATCAAAATCCCTTGTCAATCACGTTTTGTTAACCTTTTTCTGTAAAAAACCGCTGCTCCGTGGTTGATTTTTCGCTTTGACTTGTGACAGCTTTATTAGATTACCACATACCTTTTTAACTGTCAAGATTATTTTTTAGAATTTATTATATATTTCTCGGGTAAATAAAAAACATGCGCCTTTAAAAATGCCTTCTTAATTATAATATTTTTTTATAGATTTAATTCTTTGACTAAACGTTGGACTAATTTTACGGCCTTGTGAGCATCCTCCGCATAACCATCGGCCTTAATTTCCTTGGCATACTCTTCCGTGACAACCGCCCCGCCGACTATGATTTTTGAATTTAGGCCTTCTTTTTTAGCAAGATCAATCACATTTTTCATTTCAACCATAGTAGTAGTCATCAAAGCCGACAACCCAACTATCTTTGCCCCCGTTATTTTTGCTTGCTCGACAATCTCAACCGCCGCCACATCTTTGCCTAAATCCAAAACTTCATAACCGTGATTTTTCAACATAAGCGCGACTATATTTTTACCGATATCATGAATATCTCCCTTTACCGTCGCCATGACCACTTTGATTTTTTCCCGCGATTGTTCTCCCTCGCTTTGGGTAAGCAACGGTTCCAAATAACCGAAAGCTTTTTTCATCGCTTCCGCGCTTTGGATCAGTTGCGGTAAAAAATATTTCTTGCTTTCATATAACTCCCCTACCTCCGTAATGGCCGGGATTAGATAGCCGTCAACCAATTCACCGGGTTTGTATCCCTCTTTAATCGCCTTTTCCACCGCGGTAACAATGCCCTCTTTGTCTCCTTGAATAACGCCTTGATAAATTTGGGCGACGCTCGACCCGGCATCCTTATCCTTATTTAGAGTGACTGATTCCTGATTCTGAATTTTAGCGGTGAAAAAACTCAGATAGTTTTTACAACCAGCATCGTTTCCGGTCAAAACATCCAGCGAACGCTTTAAATTCATCAATAATTCGCTGGAGGGGTTGGCGATCGCCGCCGTTAACCCATTGGCGACAGCCATCGCTAAAAAGGCCGCATTGACCCATTTCCTTTCCGGCAAGCCATAAGACACATTTGATAATCCTATATTGGTATTGGCTTTAAATTCATTGCTTGCCCAATTAATGAGTTTGAGAGTCTCCCCGGCCGCGGACTGATTCGAAGACACCGTTAAGACCAAACCGTCGACAATGATATCGTCTTTGGTAAACCCCCATTTTTCGGCTTCCTTATACACAGCCTCGACAATTCCGACTCTTTCGGCAGCCGTTTCGGGGAGTCCACCGTCTCCTAACGGCAAAAGGATAAACATCGCCCCATATTTCGCCGCCACCGGAAGTAGTTTGGCCATTTTCGTCTTTTCGCCGGAGATCGAGTTAATCAGGGCTCTCCCCGGATAAATCCGCAGCGCCGCCTCCAAAACTTCCGGGCTGGAAGAATCAAAACACAATGGCGCTTCCACCAGCGGCGCCAGTAATTCCACAGCCTCGATCATTTTTGCTTTTTCATCGATGCCGGGCATTCCGACGTTTACATCAAGAATAACAGCTCCATTTTCGATTTGCTCCAAAGCAAAACGCCGAATTTCAGTAGTTTTCCCTTCTTTCAATTCTTCCTGAAGCTTCTTTTTACCGGTTGGATTGATCCGTTCACCGATGATCGCCAAAGGTTGATCGGGACCGATAAAGACCGTTTTTCTGGCGGAAGTGACCGCGCTATATTTAATTGAACCGAATTTACTCGGTTTATAACCATCTACCCGTTTCTTAATTTCTTTTATATACTCCGGCGAAGTGCCGCAACATCCCCCGATTAAATTCACTCCGGCCTCCAACAATGGCCCAACCTGAGCTCCGAATTCAGCCGGGCCCATGGTGAAAGCGGTTTTACCGTCAATTAACTTGGGTAAACCGGCATTCGGTTTCGCTACCAAAGGCGCCCGGGCATAAGGCTTCATTTGACGAATAAACTTCACCATGGTCTCCGGTCCGGTCGAACAATTACAGCCGACGGCATCCGCGCCCAAACTTTGCAGCGTTATTAAAGCGGTGACCGGATCGGCGCCCGTCAAAGTCCGTCCGTCCTCGTCAAAAGTCATGGTGACCAAAATAGGAAGGTCGCAACTCTCTTTTACGGCAATCACTGCCGCTCTAGCTTCTTGAAGGTCGGTCATTGTCTCAATCGCGAAAAAGTCAACCCCGCCTTCAAGCAGCCCCTTGACTTGTTCCTTGTAAACATCGACGACAGTTTCAAAAGGCAGTGAGCCGAAGGGACGCACAAATTGGCCGGTAATCGAAAGATCTCCCGCTACCAACCCGGCTTGCCCCACCGCTTCCCTTGATAACAATGCCAGTTTCCTGTTTATTTCAACAGTCTGGTCGGCCAAACCGAATTCTTCAAGTTTGATTCGATTTCCGCCAAAAGTACAAGTATATACCGCATTTGAACCGGCGGCGACATATTCTTTCTGAAGCGTTACGATTGAATCCGGATGTTCCAAGACCCATTGTTCGGGACAAACCCCGGCGGGCATTCCCCTCTTTTGGAGTTCGGTGCCGAAAGCGCCATCGAGAATGATTATTCTCTCGGCCGCCAATTTTCTAAAACTCGCTCGATCCATTCGCTTCAATCCTTTCAATTCCGGCAATGGCTAGTACCGATTTTTCCGGAACCAACATCTGTTTTTCGGTTAAATCTAAACCCAGCTTTTCCAGATTTAATAATTTAAAGATCTCTCTTTGATACGCGAGATCCAAATCCCCATAACCTGGACTATACCTATGCTTAGTCAGTTTTTTTCCTTCCCGGTATAATATTTTTTTGTAAAAATTCATAATCCAATCAAGCCCCGCATCGGCCGTTTCCGAGGCGACCGCGTCTAAAATAACTCCGTAAGCCGCATCGCCGTGATTAACCTCTCTGGCGATCCGGTCCACTATTTCCGTTCCAACCGTAACGGCAAGCAACACCACTTCGCCGCAGTTTTCTAAAAACCGGGCCAAACGGCTGCTGTGAAAAGAAAGCCCGGTTTCAATGGCAACCGAATCTTCCCGGTGCTCCGTAATCCGGAAACGACCTGCCGCCCCTTTGGAGCGGCAGAGTATGAGTCCGTCTTTTAAACCTCGTTCCAACTTGTCTTGACTGACGGAATCGATTTCGGTCCGGTTTTTTTGAAAGCCAAGTCTGGCTAAGACGAGTTTGGGATCCGGACTGGCCGGGATGCTTTCAAAACTTATAATTTTAGAATATGATTCCATTTTATCAGCTTGATACTCCTCGCAAACGCGGGTGTAAGAAATAACCTTACTACTCTCAATCCAATGAAATCAACCCGCTGATTACTTCCCCCTCAACCATTGTCATTACTACCTCAAAATCCGGAGTTAAAGCCACCAAATCGGCATCCTTACCCGGATAGACGCTTCCCTTGCGTTTGTTGATCCCAAGATACCGGGCGGGATTATAAGTAGCCATTCGTAAAGCGTCCGTCAATTCACATCCGGTATAATCCATGAAATTTTTAACGGCTTGTTCCAGGGTTAAAACGCTGCCGGCCAAATCTCCATTTTGATTGGTGAGACTTCCTTTGTTCAGCGTCAATTCCCCTTCGGGAGTCTGATATTTCCCATTAGGCATCCCTGTCGGAGCCATGGCGTCGGATACCAAAAAAATCTTCTCCGGACCTTTAAGCTTTAAAACCAATTCCAAGGTTGCGGGGTGAAGATGAATTCCATCGGCGATTAGTTCCACCGCCAATTCCGGCTTGAGTAAAGCCGCCCCCAGCACCCCGGGTTCCCTTTGGTGGAAGGGGCGCAATTGATTAAAACAATGGGTGACGCTGCTAAATCCGTTGGTAATCGCGGAAATAGACGTTTCATAGTCGGCGTCGCTATGGCCGATGGAGCACAAAATCCCTTTATCAAACAGTGAGGCCGCCAGTTCTTGAGCCCCCGGAAGTTCCGGGGCCAAAGTTATCATTTTGATTCCAAAGTCGGATAAACGGTGTAA
>JAAYHS010000191.1 GCA_012735315.1 Bacillota bacterium
CGCCAGCGGCAGGAAATACCGGAACTTGAGGTTGATCTCCGCTTCGGCCACCTCCAGGTTGGCGCAGAGCTCCTTTAAAAGCTGGCGGATTTCCGAGGCGGCCACCGGTTTTTCACTCCAGGACATCTACAGTTCCATGAAGCGGCTGAGATGGGTCCCTTTGAAATGGTGGGGCAGGGTGACCGAAAGGGCGACGTTGGATTGGACTTGCTGATAGCCGCCTTTTTTGGTCCGGATTTGGAAGGGGAGATGGACGTCTTTCAAACCGACCCGCTGGATTTCGATTCCCCGCTCGTCTTTCATGTTTTGGACATCGATCATGGTTGTTCCGCCTTTCCGGGATAATGATTCATCTTTTCGGCATCCGCTTGAAATATCCTACCGCAGGAAGTCTTTTTCGTGAAATTACTCTCATTTTTCCAGCATTTTATTGCAGGAGAAACTTGTTCCGATCTTGAAACGATCTTCCACTAATCACAAAAAAGCGGGGGAGAACTGTGCGTTTGAAGGTTTTTATATTATTGACGGCGATCGTGGTCACTTTAAATCTGGGACTGGCAACCTGGGATATCCAAGCCGGAGATCCTGGAACTTTGCCCCCAAACGAACTGGGACAAATCATGATTTTGGAATATCACTTGATCGGATATCCCGAAGGCCGGTGGTGCCGGACTCCGGAGAATTTCCGCAAAGATCTGGAGCTGTTGTATGAGAACGGTTATTACCCGATTCCTTTACAAGATTTGCTTAGCGGCGAAATCAAAGCCCCGGTCGGCAAAACTCCCTTTGTGATCACTTTTGACGATTCCAGCGCCGGTCAATTTCGCTACTTGAAAAAGGGAGATCGGTTGGAGATCGACCCCCAATCCGGAGTAGGGGTCATGGAGCAATTTAAAAAGGAACATCCGGATTTCCCGGTGACCGCCACTTTCTACGTGCTTCCCGGAACCGGGAAGAGCAGGCTGTTCGGCCAAGAAGAGTATATTCAAGAGAAGTTGAACTTTTTAGCGCAAAACGGATATGAAATTGGAAATCATAGCTATGGCCACGAAAACTTGGGCAAGGTAGACGATACGGCAGTCCAAAAACAGTTGGCTTTGGCGGTTCAGGCAATTCAAAAATATCTCCCGGGCTATCAGGTGAGGAGTTTCGCCCTACCCTTCGGAGTTCATCCGAAAAACCGCATGTTAGCGCGGGAAGGAGAGTATCAAGGTTTTAAATACCGGCATAACTCAGTAATGCTGGTCGGTTCAGGCCCGGTGCCGTCACCGTATTCCGCGGAGTTTAATCCTTATCAACTGGAACGAATCCAAGCCGGAGACACTCCTTGGGGGCCGAAGAGCGTTGTGGAACGCTACCGGAAAAACCCTTCGCTGCGTTTTGTGAGTGACGGCGATCCTCTCAAGATTACCGTCTCCCAAGAGCTTCAGGGGAAATTGAGTCGAAATTTGTCGCGGAAATTCCAAGTGGTAGTGTCAAATAATAAAAGTAATTAATAATAATGTTAAGTGATAATCGTGATAATTCGCCGCTGTCTAAAGTCTTTAAAAAATAAAACCCGGGACTCCGGGTTTCATTGTTAATGATGCTGAATTTATTCGTCTTTTTTCGGGAAATTGCTGAAAACGGTCATCAGCAATTTAGTCAAAACATAAAACAAGATTAATACCAGGAAAACCCCGCTCATACCGTAACCGGTAGCTTGTAACCCTTTTAAGATGGTTTCGTTCAATGTTGGATCCCTCCTATTTTAAAAGTGCCGGGACTATCGCCAGCAACAAACCGCCGGCGACGATCGAACCGAGTTGTCCGGCGACATTGGCGCTGACGGATTGCATTAATACAAAATTAGTCGGATCTTCTTTTTGAGCCATCCTTTGGATGACCCTAGCGGACATTGGGAAAGCGGAGATTCCGGCGGCGCCGACCATCGGGTTCACTTTCTTTTTCAGGAAAAGGTTTAATAATTTTGCGAATAAAACCCCACCGGCGGTATCAAAGACGAAGGCGACCAAGCCTAAGA
>JAAYHS010000192.1 GCA_012735315.1 Bacillota bacterium
AGTGGCTTTCAAATTCACGTCTTGAGCGACCTTTCCTCTCTATTGACACGACTTTCAAAATTACTTCGTGATAGAGAGGCAAGGTGAGTCAATTTTTAAGGCGGCCCATCAGGACCGCCTTAGTCTTATCGAATTGATTGTCGACTAGCCGTCAACCGGCAGCCAACTTTTTTTGCTTACAATATTCCACCATCTGCTTGGCCGCTTTCTTGCCCGCGCCCATGGCCGCGATCACCGTAGCCGCGCCGGTGACGATGTCGCCGCCCGCGTACACACCGGGCAGGCTGGTCGCCAAGGTCTCCGGATCGGTCTCGATGTAACCCCACTTATTCAACTTCAGACCGGGGGTTGTCCGTAGCAAAATCGGGTTTGGACCCTGGCCGATGGCGACGATTACATTGTCCACCGGGAATTGAAATTCCGAATCCGGGATCGGGATCGGTCGCCGGCGGCCGCTGGCGTCGGGTTCGCCCAGTTCCATCCGGATGCACTCGAGCGCCGCCACCTCGCCCTGATCGTTTCCGATGATCCGGGTCGGGTTATGCAACAATTTAAAGATAATTCCTTCCTCTTCGGCGTTTTCGATCTCTTCATGCCGGGCTGGGAGTTCTGCCCGGGAACGCCGGTAAACGATATAAACCTCCTTGGCTCCAAGCCGTAGAGAGGTCCGGGCCGCATCCATGGCCACGTTGCCGCCGCCGATCACCGCCACCCGTTCGCCGATCCGCACCGGGGTGTCGTATTCCGGAAAACGGTAGGCTTTCATCAAGTTGACCCGGGTTAAAAACTCATTGGCCGAATAAACCCCGTTCAGGTTTTCGCCGGGAATATTCAGGAAATAGGGGAGTCCAGCCCCGGTCCCGATGAAGACCGTATCGTAACCTTGCTCCACTAACTCTTGGACGGTAACGGTTTGTCCCACCAGGACGCTGGTCTTGATCTCCACGCCCAGTTTTTTAATATAATCCACCTCGCGGGTCACGATGTCTTTCGGGAGACGGAACTGGGGTATCCCGTATTGGAGCACTCCGCCGGGTTCATGCAATGACTCGAAAATAGTCACGTCAAAGCCTTGCAACGCCAAATCGGCGGCGCAGGTCAGACCGGCCGGTCCGGCGCCGATAATCGCCGCTTTACAATTTATTTTTTTAATCGGAGGAATGGGTTTTTCAGGCGCAGCCGCCTCCCGGTCGGCGGCGAAGCGTTCCAAAGCACCGATGGCGACCGGTTCGCCTTTTTTCCCCAGGATGCAGTGTTTCTCGCACTGGTTCTCTTGCGGGCAGACCCGGCCGCAGACCGCCGGCAGGCTGTTTTTCTCCTTAATTTTGGCCGCCGCGCCTAAAAAATCTTTCTCCTTGATTTTCATGATGAATCCGGGAATATCGATCTCCACCGGACAACCCTGCACACAGAGCGGCTTTTTACAATTCAGACAGCGGGAAGCCTCCGCCAAGGCTTGTTCTTCGGTATAACCGAGAGCGACTTCATCAAAATTTTTGCTTCTGACCTTCGGATCTTGTTTGGGAATTATTTGGCGTGGCATCGGCATCCCTCCGTTCCATGTTGATGTTGATGGTAAGCTTGTTGTTCCTGGTCCCGGTAGTAGCGCTGCCGCTGGCGAAGCTCGGCGAAATCGACTTTCAAGCCGTCGAAGGCGGGACCGTCGACGCAACAGAATTTGCTCTCGCCGTCCACCGTAACCCGGCAACCGCCGCACATTCCGGTGCCGTCAACCATGACCGCGTTCAAACTAACCACGGTTTTAACGTTCCGTTCCTTGGTCAACTTAACGCAGGCTTCCATCATCGGCACCGGCCCGATGGCGATAACTTCATCGACCTTTTCCCGGTCGAGGATCTGGCGCAAAGGCTCGGTAACCAAACCTTTAATGCCGTAACTGCCGTCGTCGGTGGCTACGATTAACTCCCCGACCGCTTTTAGTTCATCCATTAAAATCAGTAAATCCTTGCGTTGCGCTCCCAGAATGATGATCACCTTATTGCCGGCTTCGGCCAGAGCCTTGACTTTCGGATATAAGGGGGCGGCGCCCAAACCTCCGGCCACGCCGACCACGGTACCGATTTTCTCAATGGGGTAAGGAGTTCCCAGCGGCCCCAAGACATCCGCAAATGAATCCCCCGGTTCCATCCGGTTGATCAAAGCCGTGCTCTTGCCGACTTCTTGAATAATCAGGGTGATCGTTCCCTGGTTCCGATCGAAATCGGCGATAGTGAGGGGAATCCGTTCCGCCCGGTCGTTTAACCGCACCACCACGAAATGGCCCGGTTGGGCTTTGGCGGCTATAGCCGGAGCCTCAATCACCAATTTCACGATCTTTGGAGCCAAGACCGCCTTGGCTAAGACTTTCAAATTCATCACCTCAAAAAAATGATCAGGGATGCTCCCCCGTCCAATTTGTTAATACTTCACAATTAATCATAATACCTTAAATGAATAAAAAACTCAAGCCGGGTATCGCCCAAAAAAACAAAAGAGGGCGTCCCCTCTCTTTTTTTAACCCCGATTAATATCGCGCCGCCGCTTTGAGATTGAACGCCGGGCCATCCCTTAATTCCGGGGGATGACGAATTGTTCCGACCGGCCGTCGGCATAAGTCAACTCCCATTCGATGCGATCGGGAAACATTTTCGGTTTTAAAGACGCCCCCAAATCGGCCAGACAAAAAGGAAGCCTGGTCTCGAGCGCGCCCTGGGGGCAGCTTTTAATACAAGCCATGCAATCCCAACAATCCGCTTGATTCCTAATCGAGCTCTTGCCGTTTTCATCGAGTTTCAACAAATCTCCGGGGCAAATTTCAACACAGCCGCCACACCCGGAGCATTTTTCCGAATTAAATTTTAAACCCATTTCAGTCCCCCTGTTTTAAGTTTTTTGCCTTATTTTAGAAGATCGTTGATTGAAAACTTAAAGATAGCGATGGATCCTCTTCAGAGGCACTTAATATTCTATGTCTAACCCGGCGTTTCAGGTGCCGGACCCGAAAAAGGGCATCAAAATAGCCCGGTTTCCCGGGCTGCTTTCAATTATTATTATTTATTTTAGATTCAGCCGCCGGATTCGCTGTTGTTGGTAAAGGTGATGATGAAGAAGGCCAAAATCGAAGCCAAAACGACGGCCGCGTGAGGGAGCAAATGATAGACGGCGTTGATCCCTTCGCCCCGGAAGTAACTGTCCATTTTGGCGATGGTTGTAAACAAGGTATAATACATTCCGAGGATGCCGCCGCAAAAAATCGCCAATCCAACCAGCAGGGGAGACCGCGGTCTGCAGAAAACAAAAACTAGGGCCAGCGCAGCGACAAACGCCGCTCCGAACGAAATTAACCAATAATAATTTCCGGGCAAATTCATGGTGGAAACCATTCTGGCGCCAAAGCCTTCAAAAATGGTGTTTAACAGGGAAAAAACAAAGTAAAAGCCGAGCAAAGCAAGGATAAAATTGAGCCAACTGTTACGATCCATTACGGGTTCCTCCTTTTAGTCTATTTCCGTCGCATTAATTTTTTAGGATGCGCGCGGTTTGGCTCGGGATACTTACCTAAACCATAATCCGATGACGCATCCTTTCCCGGCGCTGATTCAAATGTTAAAGTCACTTTAGAAAAATTGCCACCGGATCGCTTGAACAATTTTTCCATGTTAAAAATTAGACATGATCCGTAAATTTCCTGCATTCCGGGAACTTGATTTTTAATTTTATGCAGGATTATTCCCTCATCTTGGATGCCGGCGATAATCTCAAACTCTAGGAATGCATTTTAAGTTTTATTCCGGACAAACGCCGAACTTCCGTTATTTTAATATGCCTCTTTTCGGAAAATATGACATTTTTATTTGACCGCGGTCCTCTTTGATTGAGCGGCTTCCGCGCGGCGGCCTGAGGCGGTATGAAATGAACGACACCGGTTTTCAAACCACCCCTTTTCGCGCTGCTGCGGCTGAATCATTATTGGCCGCGGCGATGCGGAAACGCCGGGGGAATCCTTCTTTGACCGGCCCCGTCAATAGCGGCCGAGGGAAGCTGCCAACGGCTTATTACCGGTAAAAGTGAAAACCGCATATTATGTAGTATCCAGCGACAACCATATAAGTTTGGATTTAAACTATTTGGTATCAGGAAGAGGATGGTCAAAATGGGATATTATCAAAGCAACGCCGCAAGAAAGGCGGAAATAGCCTCGCAGCGGTTGGAACAACTGGATTTAATCCGCCGGCTCTCATGCAAGGCGTTTCCCAGAGCCGATCGTTCAAATATTAAACTGATGTTATTCATTCTGGGGCTCTTGGCGGACGACGATACCGGCGAGGAAGTATTTAAGATAATGCGCCGTTTTTGATAAAGGAATTTTTTCCTTGATCGCGAAATAAACATCAACGATAATCACTCGCGTCTCCGTTTCAATTTAAACTGAAGGAGAACAAAATGAATCATCAAAAAATCAAACCGGTTTTAGAAGGGCTTTTTGTAACCATACTAATCTTGGCCGGTTTAGGGTACTGGTTTTATCCCTATTATCTTTCCAAAACGATCAACCCCGTTGCCCCCCAAATACAGCCGGTAAAAGAACCTACCCAGCCTTTAAGCCTTGCCGAGTACCAAGATTATTTAAATTCGCTTGACCGTTCGCAACCGGCGGCGGTGGCAGGCGGGATCAGGGTCCTGGAACGGAGCATCCCCCATTACTCCGGCAAAGATGCGGATTTGGCGTTTTTAGCTTTTAACACTTTTTATATCGAAGCCCAAAATCATTGTAATGAAACTTTTTGGAGAAATGAGGCTTTGATCGCTAAAATCCGTTCCGCCACCCAAGGGATGACCGCCGACCAAATTCACGAGTATTTGAATCAACCCTCCGCCCTCCAAAAGGATCCCGAGATTAAGGAGTTTGCGCGGCAAATAAGTTCTGGCGGTTTTGTTTTAAAATCACGAGCGGGTAATTTTTATCTCGTCGAAAATCCCGACTTCTTTTACAATAAGTTTTCAAAGTATTTATCCGAATCCCTCCGGGAGTTTTTAGATTTACGCCGCCGGGAGACGGCCGAAGGTTTTACGGCGAATGGAGATTTGCTGATTTCCTTTAAAAAAATCGGGGAACGCATCATCAACTGGGAAGTATATTTGGACAAATATCCGGATTCACCCTTAAAAGAGCTGGCCGATTATCATCGTCAGCTCTACCTGGGCGTCTTCCTCTTCGGGATGGAGGACTCCCGGACCTTTGAGCGTAAACGTTTAAAACCCGAGCTCAAAGCGGTTTATGAGGATTTTAGCGAGCGGTTTTCCGCCACGAAAAGCGGCGATTTAATCGGCCGCTATTATGAGGTTTTACGGGCCAACGATTATCAATACACGAAAGAGGTGGCGGATTTTCTGGAGACCAACCAGGTTCAAATCTATCCCGGTCTTCAATTATAGAGTCGAAGTTTTAATTTTTAAATTGAAACGAGCGTAACTTAGCGGGACTAAATCACATAAGATGGATTGTATTAACCTAAGGAAGTGATCGGTTTGGAAATCTATGTGATCCGTCCCGGAGATACCCTTTATGCAATCGCCGTCCGTTTCGGCGTCCCTCTTTCCGAAATTATTAATATCAACCGGTTCCCCAATCCCGATCAATTGGCGTCGGGTCAGGCGATCTTGATTCCCACCGCCGCGGTGGAGCCGCTTCGCTATACCATAGCGCCGGGCGACACCCTGTTCCAACTGGCGCAGGTATTCAATACCACCGTAGCGGCAATAGCCGCGGCCAATCAAATCCCGGATCCGAACCGGATTCAAGTGGGCGCCGAGTTGATTATTCCCGGATGGTCTCAGACCAGTTATGTTGTGCGTTCCGGCGACACTTTGTTTCAAATCGCGAACCGTTTCGGGGTTTCACTGGACCTGCTGATTCGCGTCAACCGGATTACCGACCCGTCCAGGATTTTTCCGGGCCAAATTTTAAACATTCCCCAAGCCCGGCCTCAGGTAACCAAAAGAACTATTGAGACAATGGGTTACTTTCAGTTCACCAATTTGGCGGGGCTGGCCCGTTCTTTGGAGACGATCGGGTCGTTCATTACCTACGGAGGATTGTTTCAGTTTCCGGTTTCCGCCGGCGGAGAAATCGCCGCGCCGGGCAATACCCGCCAAGCGGCGGCTATTTTGAGGGAGTTTAACGTCCGACCGTTGCTGGTGCTTACCAATTGGGGCCCGACCGGGTTCGAACTCGATCTGGCGCGGGCGATAATCGGTAATCCGGCGGTAAAGACGCGCGTGATTGAAAATATGCTGCGTTTATTGGAAGATTATGGGTTTGCTGGAGTCAACGTCGACTTTGAGAACATGTATCCGGAAGACCGGCAACTCTATACCGATTTTATCAGGGATTTGCGGGACGCGCTCCGGCCTCGCGGTTTCCTGATTTCACTGGCGGCGCCTCCCAAGGCGGCCGATTTTCCGAACGCCCCCTGGGTGGGAACTTTTGATTATCGAGCTTTAGGCGAATTGGCCGATTTCATTTTCCTGATGACCTATGAGTGGGGCTGGATCGGAGGCCCGCCGATGGCCATCGCTCCCATCGACCAAGTCCGGCGCGCGCTTGATTATGCGGTGACTCAAATTCCGAGTGCCAAGATTTTGCAGGGGGTTCCCTTTTACGGCTATAACTGGGAGCTTCCGGATACTCCGGAAAATGTGGCGGTTCCCGTAAATCTGGTGGAGGTTTACTCTTTGGCTTACCGTTACGGCGCTACGATTAACTATGATCAGACGGCGCAGGCGCCTTGGTTTCGGTATGTCGATGCAGCGGGCGTCGGCCATGAAGTTTGGTTTGAGGACTCCCGTTCGGTCGAGGTCAAATACGATACCGCCGCAGAGTATAATCTCCGAGGAGTCGGTTGGTGGAGCTATGTTAATGAGCCCTATGGCTTCCCGCAAAACTGGCTGATTATGGATGAGAAATTTTACGTTAGCAAGGGATAGAACAGACAAAAAACCGTCCTTTTCAGCGGCGTTTTTTTATCATCCGTACGTATCCGAAAACCGTTGCAGAAAGGCTTTGGTCCGTTCATTGGCGGGATTGCCGAAGATCTTTTCCGGAGTGCCGGATTCGACGATTCGGCCGTTATCCATAAAGATGACCCGGTCGGCGACATCGCGGGCAAAAGCCATTTCATGGGTAACCACCATCATCGTCATATGTTCGGCGGCCAGATCGCGGATGACCTTTAAAACCTCACCGGTTAGTTCCGGGTCCAGGGCGGAGGTGGGTTCATCGAAAAAGAGCACCTCCGGTTTCATCGCCAGAGCCCTGGCAATTGCCACCCGTTGGCTTTGCCCGCCGGAAAGCTGATAAGGGTAAGCATCGACTTTATCTTCCAATCCAACCTTTTTCAATAATTGCAACGCATTGGCCTTGGCGGTCTCATAGGGGATTCCGGCCACATGGACCTGGGCTTCGGTGATATTTTGGAGTACTGAAAAATGGGGGAACAGGTTAAAGTTTTGAAAGACCATCCCCAATTTCAACCGGATTATCCGCAGCGTTTGCTCCGGCGCGTAACAAGGTTTGCCGGTGGCTGAATCTACCATGGTATCCCCGGCGACGATTATTTTGCCCCAGTTGATTTTCTCCAGCAGAGTCAGGCAACGTAACAAGGTGCTTTTTCCGGAACCGGAAGGGCCGATGAGGGCGATAACCTCGCCTTTGTTGATTTCCAGCGAGACATCGTCCAAGATAACTTCGCGGTCAAATATTTTCCGGAGGTTTTCAACTCTTAAAATTTCCATTAACGCCACTCCATTACTGATAATAACTCAATTTTTGCTCGGATAAATGGAAAACCTTGGTCACCAACCAGTTCATCATCAGGTAGAAAAGTCCGGCGATAAAGATGGGAGTGGTGGAAAAGACCCGCGACGATTCATTTTTGGCGACCCTGAACAATTCGGAAATGCCGAGGACTTGAACCAGGGCGGTGTCCTTAACCAAGGTGATCACCTCATTGCTGACCGGCGGGAGAATTCGCTTGATCACTTGCGGGAGGATGATTCGCATAAAGGTCTGGGATTTGGTAAATCCCAAAACCGCCGCCGCTTCATATTGCCCCCGCGGGATGGACTCGATGCCGCCCCGGTAAATTTCAGCGAAATAGGCCGCGTAATTTAGGGAAAAGGCGATAACCGCCGCCACGAAACGATCCAGATTTATCCGGTAACCTTCCGGCAGCATAAAGGAGGGAGCGAAATAAACGAAAATAATTTGCAGTAATAAGGGCGTGCCCCGCATAACCAAGATATAGAGTTTAAAGGGGCCCCTGATCCACGGTTTGGGAGACATTCTTCCCAAAGCCACCGCCAGACCCAGCGGGAGGGAAAAAATCAGAGTATAGAAAAAAAGTTGCGCCGAAGTCAGGGCGCCGCGAGAAAGAAGACTGAGCAGCTTGACCAGGCCCGTCCATTCCATGATTGGCACTCCTTATCCTTTTAATTGCTTTTATATTTTTTAATGCGTCCCCGGCGGACCGGGTTGAGCGACTACTCAAAAGAACAGGCCGGCGTGAGGCGCCAGCCTGATTCGATATTCGGAACTCCCGGTCTATTCAGCGGCGATGGTGGTAATGTCTTTGCCGAACCAGGCGGTGGAAATTTCGGCCAGTTTGCCGTCGGCGGCCATTTCTTCCAAAGTTTGCTCGATTTTATCCTTTAGTTTTTGGTCTTTTTTACGGAATCCGATTCCATATTCTTCGTGCGCCAACTCTTGATCAAGCACTTGATACTGTTTCTGTTTATTTTGGATATAGAAACGGGCGACTATTTCGTCCATCAAGACAACGTCGATGCCGCCTTTTTCCAAATCCATCAAGGCGGTCATGTTATCATCGAATTCAACCACTTCCTGAAGATCGGCTTTAAAGTCGGGAGCGCTGTTCAAAGCGTCCGCGGCGCTGGAACCGGCTTGCAGCCCCAGCTTTTTGCCTTTGAGATCCGCCAAGGTTTTGAAGGGGGCGCCGGAGTTAACGATTAAAACTTGACGGTTATTCATGTAAGGTTCAGTGAAAAGCACATTTTTTTTGCGTTCCTCGGTAATGGTGAACCCGTTCCAAATACAATCGATATTGCCGGAATTCAACTCTTGCTCTTTGGCGTCCCAATTGATCGGTTGCAATTTTAATTCCACGCCTAAGCGAGAACAGACTTCCTTGGCGAGGTCCACGTCGAAGCCGACAATTGCGCCGTTTTCATCCCGGAAACCCATCGGAGGGAAACTGTCGTCCAATCCCATTATAAATTGGCCTTTTTCCTCAACTTTTTCCCAAGAATCATCTTTGCCCGATTCACCGCAGCCGGTAATTAAGAAGGCGGTCAAACCGAGGATTAAAAAGGCAAACGTCAATTTTTTCAAGGCATGATTCCTCCCTTATTATTCGTTGCATAACTAAATATATTACCTTACTAATTTGTCACATAGTCATTTTACTTTAAAACTTTAGTTTAGTAAAGGCGAATCTTTAAAGGCGCCGTCCAATATTGCCGGTTGTTTTCGGATGGCGCGATTAAAATAGTGGAAAATATCATTCAGGGCGCATTAATAAGCAAAGGAACTTATGTCCGTCTTTGCAGGCGGGAAGTCAAGCAGGGTTGACTTTAGACAACTTTTTCAAAAAGAAGCTTAGGCATGGTAATATTTTTAGCAAGATCGTCAATCCAACTTTTTAATTTCTTCCAAACAAGCCGGACAAACGTATTTCCCTCTAATATTGATAAGTCCTTCGCTATTGCGGCAAAATAAACAGTTAAAATGGTATTTCTTGAGGATGATATTTTTGGCTTCCTCGTCCACGAAGATTTCAAGCGGATCGCGTTTTTCAATACCCATCAACGAACGTAATTCCGATGGTAAAACCACTCGGCCTAATTGATCAACTTCCCTGACTATTCCCGCGGATTTTTTCATCTTTAATCCTCTCCTTCTAATAATAATCCAATTATACCATTTTCTATTGAAAATACCAAACCAGTAATGTAATAAATTGGCGTTTTTCATAAATATTTTCGGTGATTACGATCCGATTTCGCCGCGGTTCATTTTCGACCGCTTCGTTGATAAACGGAAACGAAGCATAGCAACTGACAAAAAACGGGATGAAGCCAAACCATCCCGTTTCAGTTAATTTTATTGAAGCTGTTTTTACTACTGCTTGAAATCGCCGTCGCTCTCAATCTTGGGTTTAAAACCGCGTCTGGCTGTGGTTCGCGCTTTCGGAACCCGCAACTCGAGAACGCCGTTTTTATATTTGGCTACCGTCTGATCGGATTTAACCTCGGCCGGTAGGGGAACGGTACGATAGAAGCTGCCGTAGCGGCGCTCCGTAATGTGGTAACCTTTTCCTTCGCGGACTTCGTCGCGTTTGGTTTCGCCTTTGAGAATAATTAGATTTTCATCGACGGTAATATCCAGATCCTCCTGTTTAACCCCGGGAAGATCCGCGTGGAGAATGAATTCATTATCGGTTTCCCGGAGGTCGATTGAAGGACCGAAATTAGCGGCGTGAAAAAGATCGTGAAAACCGCGCGGCATTAATTGATTAAAGAAACGGTCGTTGAAAAAGTCGTTGTTGAACGGACTCAACCAATGTTTATGTTCCATCCCCAATCCTCCTTAATAAATAACATGTTAGTATAGTTTTCCCGCTAATCATTATATTTACTCAAAAACTGATTAGCATCAATCGAATGACCGGACCGGGAATAGGAAGGGGAGTTTAGTACTGAAAAAATTAAGATAAAAAATAGAAAGAATTCGCTTCATTGACGCCTTTCAATCCGGACATTACAGCGGTTGCGGATAAGACCGAAGGTTGTTTTCCAATATTAGAAAATCCGAATTCCGAAATATTAACTTATTAATCATAAATACGGGAAATTTCCAAAAATATTTCCAAATATTTTTGTTATTTATTGCAACATAATACCAAAAGTGATAATATAATGTTAAAGTTGAAAAAACGTATTTTTAAACGTTTTGTCTAGGAGTTGTCAAATGGGAAAAATTCCAAAACGGGCTACTATCCGTGATATCGCCAAATTGGCGCAGACATCCGTAGCAACGGTGTCCTGGGTTTTAAACGGCGATTCCCGAAAGTACGTCAGCGATGCGTTAAGAGAACGCGTGCTTGAAGCGGCTAAAGCCCTTAACTATCAACCCAATTTGTTAGCCCAACGTCTCAAGGGTAAATCCCGAAAGTTGCTGGCCGTAATCGTCCCCCAACTCGAAAATATTGTTTTCAACCGGATCGTTATCGGGGCTGAGAAACACGCGAGCGCGCGCGGGTATAAGCTCCTGATTTGCAGCACCGACGACAATTCTCAAAAAGAGATTGAACTTATTAACCAATTGCTTGCCAGTTGGGTGGATGGTTTTTTAATCGCTCCATCCTTGGACGGCGCTAATTCCGTTGATTTAATCGCTCGTTCGGGAACTCCATTGGTATTATTGGACCGGTTGGTTCAAGGCGATTATGATGCCGTGACCACGGATAATATTGACGCGGCCTATACCGGCGCCAAATATCTTATGGAACATGGGCATCGCCGGATCGCTTATATCGGCTGGGATATTGGCTTAAATACCATTTTGGACCGGTACAAAGGTTTTTTGAAAGCAGTAGACGAGTTCAAGCTCTCCGACCGGGAGATCATTATTCGGAAATGCCCTCGCCTGGCTGAAGCCGGGTATAAACTGGCCGTTGAAATACTGGATGAATTTCAACCCACCGCCTTTTTTGTCGACCAACATAATATCGCCGAGGGTGTGGTCCAGGCTTTACGGGACCGAAAAATCAGAATTCCCGAGGATGTTTCGGTATTAATCTATGGCGATCCGAGTTGGGCTAAGCTTAACGTGCCGGAGTTCACCTGTATCCATATTCCGGATATCGAGATCGGGGCTGAGGGCGCCAAGAAATTAATCGATGACTTGGAAGGTAAAGACAAAGCCATCCGCACCATTTTCCTAAAGGCTAATTTACTTGAACGGGGTTCGGTGGCTCAATCTCCGGTAAAAGGATGATTAATGAGTGTCCGGTAGCTATTTTTTTATATTTCGCAATACGGTTCGAAAGTTAAAGGAGGATTTATATGGAGCCTCTGGGGGTAGCTGTAGTCGGATGCGGCCAGATAGCCAAGGTTCATTTAACCGCGCTTCGTGAAATTCCCGAAGCCCGGCTTCGCGGAGTTTGGAGCAGGAATCCCGAGACTACCGAAAGATACGCGGCGGAGCATGGGGTAAAAAGGTACGAAAGTTTCGAGTCCGTCTGTAAGGACCCGGAAATCAGGGTAATCATTTTATGCACGCCTCCGGGGTTCCATGTTGACTATGGATTGCAAGCTGCCGCCGCCGGAAAAGATTTAATCGTCGAAAAACCGCTCGATATCAATTATCAAAAAGCTGAAAAACTGGTTAAGACTTATCGTCAAAAAGGCCTAAAATTGGCGGTTATTTTTCAAAATCGTTACACTAAGGCCGCCCGTCGGGTTAAAAGCGCTTTGGATCAAGGCTTACTCGGGAAGCTGATTCTAGGCGACGCTTATGTGAAGTGGTTTCGCTCCCCGGAATACTATGCCGGCGCGGCTTGGAGAGGAACTTGGGAAGTTGAGGGCGGCGGTTCGTTAATTAATCAAGCGATTCACAGTATTGACCTCCTGCAATGGTTTATGGGGGAAGTCAAGTGTGTTTCGGGAATGGTTCAAATCGCCAGACACCGGATTCAAACCGAGGATCTGGGCGTAGCGATTCTGCAATTTCAAAACGGCGCCTTGGGCGTAATTGAAAGCTCAACCGCTATCACCCCCGGTTTTAAAGAACGGATCGAGATTCACGGTGAAAAAGGCAGCATAATTTTAGAGCGCGGCCGGATCAAAGAATGGAAAGTCGAGGGTTGCAATGAGGCTGATTATGTCCATGTTGCCCCGAATGAAGATGGGGATGTTAATTCGCCCGCGATTCCCGGCATCAATCACCAAACCCAATTGCGGGAGATTTTTACCAGCATTCAAAATGGTAAAGATCCCGAAGTAACCGGCGAAGAAGGACTTAAATCCTTGAAAATCGTATTGGGGATTTATCAATCATCAAAGCAACGCCGAATAATAGATTTGGATAATGATTTTTGTTAATTAATGTGGTAAATCGAAGGCGCTTCATTGGTGAAACGACCCGAAACGGTCGTTTCTTTTGATTAATGGAGGATAAAAATGGGATCTTTGATTATAATAAGATTAGGTATAATCTCGGTAAACGAACGGTGGAAACGAAAGATGAAACTAAAAGGTTTAATATGGGTGAGCAGTTTTGCAACCATATTTCTATTTTTACCTTCCTTAGCTTTTAAATTATGGGAGTTTTTAACCCAAGCCCCGTGGGCTCAAAAAAGCTGGCTGGTATATTCGGCGACGGGACTGGTTTTGTTGCAGGTTGTAGGAGCGAGGCTGCGCTTTCGAAAAAAAATAGCGGGGCCGCGTTCTCCGGAATCGTTGCTTTTTTTAGCCAAACAGCGCCTTGTCAAAGGGGAGCTAAGCTTGGAAGAATTCCGGCAAATCCGGGAAGAAATACTGAAGAATTAAGCAAGAGATTTTTAGATTTACGGCAGGAAAGAATCGGATCGAACTAGAATAGCTGTGATAATCGGTAGTTATAAGGCATACAGATATAGCGTCTTAATAAAAACGGAGGTTCGGTATGTCTACAGTCAGGGTGGGGCTTATTTACGGCGGCCGTTCGGGAGAACATGAGATCTCGGTGTTATCGGCCAATTCGGTGATGTCCGCTATTGATCGTGGCAAATACGACGTCTTTCCGATCGGGATAAGCAAGGAGGGTCGTTGGATTCCGGGACTATCGCCCGCCCGGTTGGTTGAGAGTAAGGAGTTGCAGGTCCGTTTTTTGAATGACGTACCCGAAAATGAGAACGCCGATAATCAATTGTCGGTTCTATCAAACCAGCGGGGAAACTTATTGGCCGGATTGCGGGAGCGGGTGGACGTGGTTTTCCCGGTCATGCACGGGCCATTTGGCGAAGACGGGACGATTCAAGGCTTGTTGGAATTGGCCGGTATTCCTTATGTGGGCGGGGGAGTACTCGCTTCAGCCGTGGGGATGGATAAGGTTATAATGAAAATGGTCTTTGAGCGAAACGGTTTGCCGGTGGGAGACTATTTGTACTATTTGCGCAAAGATTTAAACGGCGGTATGGGAGCCGTCTTAAATGAAATCGAACGCCGCTTGGGATATCCCTGCTTCGTCAAGCCGGCTAATCTTGGTTCCAGTGTCGGAATCTCCAAAGCCCATAACCGGGACGAGTTAATCCGGGCGTTACACTACGCGGCCGAATACGACCGGAAAATTGTGGTTGAGAAAACCATCCACGGGCGGGAAATCGAATGCGCGGTTTTGGGCAACGATGAACCGATCGCCTCTGTTCCCGGCGAAGTGAAGCCGTGCGCCGAGTTTTACGATTATGAAGCCAAATATATTTTAAACGACTCGAAGCTGGAGATACCGGCGGTTTTACCCGAAGAAATCACCGCCAGGGTCCAAGATTTGGCGATTAGGGCCTTTAAGGCCATCGATTGCTCCGGTTTAGGCCGGGTCGACTTCTTCGTTAACGAGGATACGGGCGCGATCTTCGTAAACGAGATTAATACCATACCGGGGTTCACCAGAATAAGCATGTATCCGAAACTTTGGGAGGCGTCCGGTATCGGTTATACTGAATTAATCGATCGCTTATTAATGTTGGCGCTGGAAAGATATCAAGATAAAGTCCGCAACCGTATCGGTTAAGAATTACGGGGAATAATTCCCTGCGAAAATATTAGCGCCGGCGTTTTTTCGCATCCAAGTTGAAAGCGCTGATATTTCGGACAAGCCGCTCCCAATTATCCCTCCGGTTTAAACGGTTCCCTCCGGGAGAGAATAGTACCGGAGGGATAAAGCGTGGTTTGGCATGTTTTCGCCGATTATCATACCCATACGGTATTTTCCCACGGCAGCGGAACTATTTTGGAGAATGCCGAAGCCGCGAAGAAGGCTGGTTTGGAGGAACTGGGAATCGCCGATCACGGTCCGGCCAACTGGGGGCATATCGCCATCACCAGTTTGGAAGAGTTTGAATTAATTATTGATGAAACGCGGCGGGTTCAAGAGAAGATCGGCGGCATCAGAATTTTGGCCGGGACTGAGGCCAATATTGTAAGCTACCGGGGGGAACTGGATGTCCCCTTGGAGTTGCAGCGAAAATTGGACCAAGTGTTGGCCGGTTTTCACGTCACAATTTATCCTAATTCCGTAAAGGATGGGATAAAATTTCTTTCCCATTGGACGTTGGGGAAACTCAGTAAACAACTGAGGCAAAAAGCCAGAAACGAGAATACGAAAGCGATCGTGGCCGCGGTTTATCAAAATGAAATCGATATCATCACCCACCCGGGTTTGAATGTCAGTATCGACACTCCGGAACTGGCAAGAGCCTGTGTTAAATGCGGCGTCGCCTTGGAGATTAATGCCCGGCACGGCGTAAAATCAGTGGAGTTTATCCGGGCGGCCGCCCATGAAGGAGTAAAGTTCGCCATCGGGAGCGACGCCCATGCGCCCGAAAACGTAGGGCGGCTGGAAGCGGGAGTAAAGGCGGCTCGCTTAGCCGGACTTGACCCGGACCAAATCATTAATGTCCGCCTGCAGAAATGAAAATATTGGTTCCCTAAACAGACATTAGCGGTGGTTGATCGCGGAAAATTGCTTTATGATGGTTCAGGGATAATTTAATGACGTATTATTTGATTTTTTAATACGACATATTTGTTATTGAATCACAAACATCAAACGCCGTTCTTTTTATTAAGATCGGCGTGAGCAAACGGAATGAGGATCATTCCAACTTTTCGCAACAATGATTGATATGGATTTCGGTTTAATGGCTTGGCTAAACATTGAGGAGAAGTGTTACTCAAGGAAGAAGGAGAAAAATGGCTGAAAGTATTAGATTCGTAATTATCACCGGTCAATCCGGGGCTGGGAAAACCGAAACGATTAGATGTTTTGAAGATCTCGGTTATTTCTGCGTCGATAATTTACCGCCGGTATTGATACCGAAATTCGCGGAACTTTGCTCACAATCCGAAGGCCGGTTTAATAGGATAGCATTGGTGGTTGATATTAGAGGCGGCAGCTTTTTCGATGATGTGTTTGAAGCCTTGGAAACCTTGGAGCAGAATGGTTTCACTTATGAAATCGTATTTTTGGAAGCCCGCGAGGAGGTTTTAATCCGGCGTTTTAAAGAAAGCCGGCGTAAGCATCCCTTGTCGCAGACGGGGGGTATTAGCGACGGTATTGCGGCGGAAAAGCAAAAACTGGAGCAGATCAGAGGCAAGGCGAGTATGATCATCGATACTTCCGATCTGGACGTCCGCGGTCTCCGGGACCTTATCAACCGAAATTATGAAAGTTCCCCGCAACAAGAAAAAATGATGGTTACGGTGGTGTCGTTCGGGTTTAAAAAAGGATTGCCCTTGGATGCCGATCTAATCTTCGATGTCCGGTTTTTGCCGAATCCTTTTTACGTGGAATCGTTAAAGGAATTGGACGGCAATAACGCCCAAGTGGCTAATTATGTTTTGAAATGGCCCGTAACGGCGCGTTTTTTAACCAAGCTTTTTGATTTCATTGATTTTTTAGCTCCGCAGTACGCCAAAGAAGGGAAATCCAACTTGATTATCGGCATCGGTTGTACCGGAGGACAACACCGCTCGATAACAATCGCCAATAAACTGGGTGATTTTTTGAGAGCCAAAGGTTATCTGGTGGCCGTAAACCACCGGGATATTAAAAATCTGAATTAAGAAAGGAGGACGGACCGGGAATGCCATCCAAAAACCGATTTCAAATCGCGGCGGTGTGTTGGCTTGTTTGTATGTTGGTCTGTCTTGCCTTAATAGGAACCGGAACGGCAATCGGCTTCAACATTTGGAAAATTGCCTTGAATCCATGGGCGCGCGTTTTCTGGAGTATAATAATGATTGCCGTCGGATTAAGCATGGGATATTACGGAACTTTCAAATTTTTTTGGACGATCGTTTCCTGGCTCGCCAAACATGAACGGCATCGCAACGGTAAGGGCAACAAAGGCCCTAAAATTGTAGCCATCGGTGGAGGCACCGGCCTTGGCGCCATTTTACGGGGTCTTAAGGAAATTACCTCAAATTTAACGGCGATTGTAACCGTTGCCGATGACGGGGGAAGTTCGGGCCGCTTGCGTCGGGAGTTCGGTATTCTTCCTCCCGGCGACATTCGCAACTGTCTGGTGGCAATGGCCGATATTGAACCTTTAATGGAGAAATTGTTTCAATACAGGTTTGCGGGTTCTTCCGACTTGTCGGGACATAATTTCGGCAACTTGTTTATAACGGCGATGACTGATATTACCGGTGATTTTGAGGCTGCCATTAGGGAGTCCAGTAAGGTTTTGGCGGTCAGAGGTCAAGTTTTACCCGCCACCCTAGAGCATGTTGTATTGAAAGCCGAATTGGCCGACGGCCGGATCGTAACCGGGGAATCCGAGATACCTAAAGCAAGGGTACCCATTAAACGCGTTTTTTTGGAACCCGTCGACTGTAAACCGGTGCCGGAAGCGGTGGCTGCGCTTGAAGAGGCCGAGATAATCATCTTAGGGCCGGGGAGCCTTTACACCAGCGTTATCCCTAATTTGTTGGTGGCCGAAATCGCCGAGGCAATCAGGAATTCGGCGGCCATCAAAGTATACGTCTGCAACGCAATGACTCAGGCGGGTGAAACGGACGATTATTCGGCAAGCCGCCACATCGAAGCGATTATTAATCATGCCGGAACGGGATTGGTGGATATCGCCGTGGTCAATAATGAGGTCATTGATGCCGATATCTTGGAGCGGTACGCTGAAGAATGCGCCGAACCGGTTGCAGTTGATTTGGAGGCCATCGCCCGTTTGGGAATCAAACCGCTGGCGGCGCAGGTTATCACTAAAACCAATTTTATCCGGCATGATGCCGACAAATTGGCGCGGATCATATTGGAAATTTACCGCGCTCACCGGATCGAGCGCGCCTTCGGCAAGTCCGTCACGAAGCGGATTAATCCATTTTTAAAAAGCCTGATCGGTTTGTTTATTACCAAATTGTCATAGTTTAGTATTTTGTGTTTTTAGTTTCAAGATACCCGCCCACCCCGGCGCGCCGGGGCAAGCGAAAGGATGAAAATATGGTAATCTACCCGAAACCGCTAATGAATACTAATAAACGCGAATAAAACCCTAAGGTTTTTTAGATTTATTAGCGTTAATTCGCGTGTATTAGCGGTTAAATCTTTAATCGGTTTATTTCTTTCTAAGTAGGGCTTTCTTAATATCAAAAGGAAGTCCTTTTTATTTTCCGATTATTTAAGCAAAACCAAGCTTAATTTTTCCGGGCTATCGTCCGATAATATTAAAGAAGCTTAAAGAAAAGGAGGTGAAATAATGCTGAGAGGGATTTATATCTCAACCACGGGCATGGTAGCGGAGATGGATCGCCAAAACGTTATCGCCAACAATCTCGCCAATGTGGATACGGTGGGGTTTAAACGTGATAATGTCGTCCAACAGCCTTTTGCCGAGATTTTATTGAACGCTTATTCCAAACGAACCATTCGGAATATCGGACCTTTAGGGCTGGGAGTTCAAGCGGTTACCGAGTATCCCGATTTTACCGGCGGCAGCATAGTAACCACCGATAACCCTTATGACTTGGCAATCGAAGGGGCGGGCTTTTTTGCGGTTGAGGCCGATAACGGGGTTAAATATACCCGGGCCGGTAATTTTATCGTGGACCGCGATAATTATTTGGTTACCAAGAACGGATATCGGGTGTTGGGACAAAACGGCCCGATTCGGGTGGAGGGCAATTTTACGGTCGGTCAAGACGGCGCGATAATCCAAGATGGCGCGGTAGTCGACCATTTAATGATTTTCAGTGAAGTCGGGATGGTCAAAGCGGGCGAAACGTTTTACGTTAACGATAATCCTCAATTGGCCACCGAATTTAGGGTGATTCAGGGCGCTCTGGAACGTTCCAATGTGAACGCCATTCGGGAAATGATTCAAATGATTAACGTTACCCGGACTTATGACACCAACCACCGGGCATTAATGGCGCATGACGAGACTCTGGCCAAGGCCGTCAATGAATTGGTTAGGTAATAAAAGCTCAAAATGAATAAAGCAAAAGGCAGTTGAGTGAGTGGAAGAAAACCGGACCGCTTGCGGAGGTTTTTAGGGAATCGACCGACTGAGATTCCCCCGATAGCGAATCAGTGAACTCAAACTGCCAGGTAGCTTCTTTTATCTGTGCGGTTTTTTCTTTTATTGAAGGAGGTCGATTAGAATGATGAGGGCGTTATGGACTGCGGGTTCAGGCATGTTGACCCAGCAAACTAATGTGGATACCATCGCCAATAACCTCTCCAATGTGAATACCATCGGTTTTAAAAAGATGAGGGCTGAATTTGAAGACCTACTCTATCAAACCATCCGCGAGGCAGGCGCCGCTTCGGCTCAAGGCAGGGAACTTCCCACCGGCTTACAAGTCGGACATGGTTCCCGGACCGTGGCGACGACCAAAATTTTTACTCAAGGCGATTTTCAGCAGACCGATAACCCCCTGGATTTAGTGATTGAGGGGGACGGCTTTTTTCAAATTATGATGCCGGACGGAACGATTCGCTACACCAGGAACGGTGCGTTTAAGCTTGATTCCGAAGGCAGGATGGTCACCTCGGAAGGGTTTTATTTGGAACCGGAGATTACGATTCCCGAGGGAGCGATCGAAATCGTCGTCAGTCAGGATGGATTGGTCTCCGTTTTAATGCCCGGAGAGATTTTACCCCAAGAGATTGGCCAGATCGAACTGGCCCGCTTTATCAATCCCGCCGGTTTAATAAACGACGGCAAGGGTCTTTACAGACAAAGCGTCGCTTCCGGTGTCCCGTTGGTAGCTACTCCGGGAACGGAAGGTTCGGGAACCATCATTCAAAGATATTTGGAAATGTCCAATGTTAAAGTGGTTGAGGAAATGATTAACATGATCGTAGCCCAGCGGGCGTACGAGATCAACTCCAAAGCGGTGCAGGCCTCGGATGAGATGCTGCAAACGGCGAATAATTTACGACGCTAGAGGTAGGTAAGCGATGCTTAGATTCTTCCGTTTAACCGCCTGTTTATTCATATTAATCTTCGGTCTCGGGCAGATAGAGGCCGCCGCTATTCCGGTTTTGGAAATCCAGGACCGGGTCACGGTGCCCGGACCCAAAATTTATTTATCGGATTTGGGTACCGTTCGGAACGCCTCCGAGGCTGTGCTGATGAACTTAAAGGTAGACCTGGGGCCGGCGCCTTATCCCGGTCAAGTAAGAGTCTTATCCAAGAATTATTTGGGATTAATTTTAAAGCAAAAAGGCTTCAGCCAAAAGGTAAATATCTTGATGGGACAACAGGTTGAGGTAAGAGTGGAGTCAACCTGTATTACCGGCGCTCAGTTGGCGGAAGCGATTCAGCAATTACTTCCTCAAAATGAACCGTCGCTCGTCAAAAGGTGGATTGAGTTTCGGAACTTGCCGAAGGAAACTTGGCTCAGTAAAGGGGACTGGCAAATCAAGGCCGAACCGTTGGGGGCGCTTCCCCTGGTCGGATCAGCCCTTTTCCGGGTAGTCCTTTCCAACGGCGCAACGGTTAAAACCATTAACGTTAGCGGCAAAATTCGAGCTCAAGGCCGGGTGTACCAAGCGGTCCTGGATCTCAAACGTCATTCGCTGCTGAATCCCGACGCTTGGATGATTGTTGAGGCTGAGTTAACCAATGGTAAAGAATTTTTAGGGGAATTACCCCAGGCTATGCGGTTGACGAGAAGCATTCGCAAGGGACAGATTTTGGAAACCGGGCACCTACAGCCCCTGCCGTTAGTAAGCAAGGAAGACATCGTTAACGTAGTGGTTAAAGATGGGAACATCACGATCAAAATGACGGGAATCGCTCAAAATGACGGTTGGATGGGGGAACAGATCATGATCCTTAATCCCTCTAGCAAAAAATCCTTTCGCGGCCGGGTTGCCGGCCCGAATTTGGTGGAGGTGACCTTATAATGAGACATTACATGCGGTCAATCATTATCGGTATGACTTTAACCATAATATTACTAATTCAGGGCAACGCCCTACTCGCCGATTCGCTCTGGACCGATCAAAGCGTTTCCTTATATGGAAGCAAACCGCGCTTTTTTCAAGCCGGGGATATCCTTACCGTACTAATTGTCGAACAAGCCCAAGCGACCCAAAGAGCCGAGTCGTCCAGTGACGAGAGGAATTCGGTGAATGCCGGTCCGGGAACGGGTCTTTTATCAAAAATTTTCCCGGAAAACATCGGGGCCGATTGGGGCGCCAGTTCTCAGGGGAAAGGTTCGACCACCAGAGGCGGCAGTCTGCAAGCGAAGATCTCGGTGGAAGTTGTCGGGGTAAATCCCAATGGGGTTCTGGTGATTGAGGGCCAACAGATAATTAAGGTCAATAACGAAGAACAAGTGTTAAAGATTAGCGGAATGGTCAGGGCCGAAGATGTCAGTAATGAAAATGTGGTGCTTTCATCGAATATCGCCAATGCGGTCATTGAATATCAAGGAAACGGAAATATAAACAATGCTCAGAAACCGGGAATTTTAACCAGATTCTTTCATTGGATATTTTAACCGGATTTAAGCAATTCACTTTCGATTTCGTTTGACGGATAGTCGGCTGAATTCTTTCAACGGGTAATCCTTTTTCTACCGGTTGTAAGTTATTCAGGATTGGAGGTATTGAAATGTCGACCAAAAGACCATTTATGTTGCTGGCGCTGGCGGCGCTGGTGTTCGGGATCGGAGTTCCGGCAGCGGCGGCGGTCAGCGTCCCGGCTGTTACCCGGGTTAAGGATATTGCCAGATTGCAAGGGGTTCGCGCTAATCAATTGAACGGCATGGGTTTGGTTGTCGGTTTAAATGGGACCGGGGATTCTTCGAAAGCCAACGCGGAGATCGTCGCCAATGCCTTGGCCAAATGGGGAGTTCAGGTAAACGCTTCCGATTTAAAAGTAAAAAATATTGCCGTGGTGGCGGTCACCGCTAAATTCCCTCCTTATCTGCACCAGGGAGATACTATTGACGTTCAGGTTTCTTCGGTAGGGGACGCTAAAAGCTTGCAAGGCGGGGTCCTTTTACAAACTCCGTTGGTCGGGGCCGACGGCAAGGTTTACGCGGTGGCCCAGGGGCCGGTATATGTAGGCGGTTATTCGTTCACCGGCAGAAACGCCAGTCAGCAAAAGAATATCACCACAGTAGGAATTATTTCCAACGGGGCGATCGTCGAGCGGGAGGTTCCGATGCAACTCGATCATAACGGTAGATTGCGTTGGGCTTTGAATACCCCTGATTTTACAACCGCGGTTCGATTGGCGGAAACCATCAACGACAACATCGCGATCGGAGCGGCCCGGGCCTTGGATATGGGATTGGTTGAGGTTTTAATTCCCAGGGAACGGATGGCGGACCCGATATCCTATATTGCCGAAATCGAGAATTTGCCGGTTACACCCGACGGAATTGCCAAAGTAGTGGTTAATGAGCGGAACGGCACCATCGTGGTCGGCGATAAAGTTAGAATCGCGACGGTAGCGGTTACCCACCGCAACATCACGGTAAAAGTGGGTTCTGAAACTGCGGTATCCCAGCCGGCTCCGTTTTCGATGGGTCAAACCGTGGTTACTTCCGGAGATCGGCTTGATGTCCAGGAAGAGGAGGGGAATATGATCTTAATGCCGGCCGGAACCGATATCGGCGGCATTGTCCGGGCATTAAACGCGGTGGGAACCACTCCTCAAGATATTATCGCGATTTTGGTGGCGATTAAAGAGGCCGGCGCCTTGTATGGAGTTTTGGAGTTTATTTAGGAGGAAAATAATCATGGTCAATCAAGTTTTCAATAATTCTGCGCTTACCGGGTTCAATAAGAACAAAAATGCTCTCACCCCGGAACAGCTGAAGTTGAAACAAGCCTGTACGGACTTTGAAGCGATTATGATCCGGCAAATGCTGGAGGTTATGAACAGTTCCACCAAATTTTTCGGTAAGGGTTTTGGGGGAGACTTCTTTCAAAGCATGTTTCTGGATGAGATTTCCAAGCAAATCGCCGCGCAGGGGTTGGGGCTTTCGAAGAACTTATATAATCAATTAAATAACACGGCGAATAATACCGCCAAGTAATCTTACGGAATTAAGCCTGAAATTTGCGAGGCAAAGCAAAGGAAGGCTTTTATTTTAGCTTGAGAAGAAAGCGGCTGCGGAGCGCCGACTCGGGTAAACCCAAAAAATATTGCTGATAAAAAACCAGAAATTCAAAATAAAGGTTTGGCAATCATTTTTATGGAAACGGGAGGGAACTCTCAATCCATGGCGAATAAATAGATTATTTTAACGGAGGATGAAACTGAAAAAGGGGGCGCGAACTTTTTGAAGCAATTAAGCAAGAAATCAGCTAAACCGGCTGCTTCGGGCGGAGCCGCCAAAGGCTCTTTTAAAGAAAAACTGAGCCGGTTTTGGTCAAAAACTTATAATCTGTTGTTTCATGAGGATATCTATTATCGAATCGGGGGCTATCTTATCTTCGGTTTATTGCTTTTTCTAGTCGTATGGGCGCTATTCGCTTTTCTGATTAAAAAACCCGGTTTGCTAATGGATTCGTTTCTTGTTCAAAAATTCGGTAAGAATGAAGTAATCCGGACAATCGGTCCCTGGGGCGCTAAAACCTTCGGCGAGACCTGGAATATGTTCGGGAAGACCTACAAAGTATCCGAAATATTCGCGGTCTGGGGCAATGTCCTGGTGTTTACCTTTAAATTCTTCCTCAATCATTTGGTGTTTGTGTTGATTTTTATTTTCGGACTTAATTTGTTCAAAATCGGCCGTTGGAACATGGGAGCGATTTACTTCGTATTTTATACGATTTTATGGGGGGTTGTGGTCGGGACTAATTCGCAAACTTACCCGGTGGGCAACAATTTGATTATCGGACCGCTGATTCTGTTTGCCCGGTTCGGGCTGTGGAATTGGTTTTCCTACTTGCTGTTGGTTATCTCAACCGCCCATTTTAGTTGGTGGGCGGCGCCTAAGTGGACCGAATGGGCTTGGGAGAAAAAGCGCGAGTTCTGGCCGATCGCTTTTACTCCCGATCAAAAAGAATTGTTCATTTATGGTTTGCTGTTCCTGCTGGCGTCGAGTTTTGCGGAAGCCCGGGTATTTGTCCATTATAACCCGCCGTTTTAAAAATAAGCTTTCAAGAGAAAAAAGGGGCTGTTACGATAACAGCTCCTAATTTTTAACCGGAATTAAGAGATTGCTTGGACAAGCTGTTTTGGGGCAAGACGATTAAATAATTGGACGGCGCGATTTAATTCAATAAATCCGGTGTTGATAGCCTTGAGAGGCGATTGGCGTCGATTCCTCAAATTATTAAATCTCAAGTGGAGAATTTAAGATCAGTTTGGTAGAATAAAGGCGATCGGTTTTTGAATCCGACCGAGTATTGACTAAAGGAGGCTATTGTCATAGCGGCTGAACATTACTATTCCAATAAGCCGTCTTCGGTACATGATTATCATCAATTTGAAATGAAGGTTCGCGGGATTACTCTGAAACTGCTCACCGACGCCGGTGTTTTCTCCAAAAAACGGTTGGATCCCGGGACCAAATTATTAATCGAGTCTTTGCCGCTCAGTCCCGATTACAAGCGGATTTTGGATTTGGGATGCGGTTACGGTCCAATCGGACTCGCCGTCGCCAAATTACTTCCGGAAGCAACCGTCTATATGGGCGATATTAACGAACGCGCCGTTGAATTGGGGCTTAGAAACGCGCGTCTGAACGGAATTTCCAATGTAATCATCAAAGCGGGCGACGGTTTCGAACCCTTCCATGATCAAAAATTTGACTTAATCGTTACCAATCCTCCGATTCGAGCCGGCAAAGGGGTGATGTACCAACTAATCGATCAGGCTTACACGGCGCTTAATCCCGGTGGACGCTTGTTGCTGGTCATTAAAACCAAACATGGCGCCAAGAGTATGGAGGCTAAACTAAAATCAGTCTTCGCGGAAGTGCGCGAACTGGAAAAAGGGAGCGGATACCGGGTCTATGAAAGCCGAAAATAGATTTCCAAAAATTTAAACTTCAACGGCAATAAAAGTAATGCTCAACATGTTTAAAAAGCTCCTTCCAGATTAAACTATAGGCAACGTCATTGTCGGCGGATGTGTTTCCTGGAGTTAATCCGCCAAGACTGATGAGTTGTAACGGTTAATCTTTTTGCTGAAGGAGTGTTTATTGTGAATGAAAATCCACTCAAGGTTCTGTTTTTAGCCTCCGAAGCGACGCCCTTCGCCAAGACCGGCGGTTTGGCCGACGTCGCCGGGGCTTTACCCAAAACCTTAAAAGAGCTGGGACATGACATCCGGGTAGTCATGCCCGGATATGGTTTTATTGATCGTGAAAAGTTTATGATCAAGGAATTCATGGCGGAACTAACCGTTCCGATGAACGGTCAAACCGAGCAGGCTGCTATCCTGGAAACGACGATCGGGCAGGCCCCGGTATATATGGTGTATAGTCCCAAATACTTTGATCGTGAAGGCATCTATATGTATCATGACGACGCCGACCGGTTCGTATTTTTCTGCCGGGCGGCCATGGAAATGCTGAAACGGATCGATTGGGCGCCGGATATACTTCATTGCAACGACTGGCATACCGCAATCATCCCCAATTGGTTGCATACGATTTATAAAGATGATCCTTTTTTTAATAGGACCGCGTCGATATACTCCATTCATAATTTAGCTTACCAGGGAGTCTTCGGCCATCGGGTGTTGGAGATCGCGGGGGTGGCCAAATATCAGTTCATGATCCCGCCGGGAGTTTCCCCGGAGAACCAGATTAATATGATGGGGCGGGGAATTTTCTTTGCCGATTTGGTTAACACTGTTAGCCGGACTTACGCGGAGGAGATTTTAACTCCCGAATACGGTCAGGGATTCGATTGGTTGCTGCGGGAACGCCGCGACCGGCTTTACGGAATTTTGAACGGTATCGATTATGAGGTTCAGAACCCGGCGACCGATCCGCATATTTATCGCCATTATGACCTGAATCACCCGGAATTAAAACTGGAAAACAAAACCGCGCTTCAGCGGGAAGCGGGATTGGCCGAAGAACCCAATACTCCTTTGATCGGCATGATTTCCCGGCTTTCCGACCAGAAAGGGTTTGATTTGGTCGGCCAGGTTATTGAAGCGATGATGGATAATTTACGCTTTCAATTCATCCTGCTGGGGACCGGAGAAGAACGTTACCATCATCTTTTCAACAGTATCAAAGATAGATTTCCGGATCGTTCCGCAGTGTACCTCACTTTTAACGCCTCATTGGCCCAAAAGATTTACGCCGGCTCCGACATGTTTTTAATGCCGTCCCGTTTTGAACCTTGCGGCCTCGGTCAATTAATCGCCATGCGGTACGGAAGCGTCCCGATCGTCCGGGAAACCGGCGGGCTCAAGGATACGGTTTCCAATTATAATCCGGCGACTGATAGCGGTAATGGGTTTACCTTTAAGAAATATGACGCGCTGGCGATGTATACCGCAATTGTCAGGGCGATCGAAACTTACCGCTATCGCGAACGGTGGCGAACTTTGGTTAATCGAGGTATGAGCGCCGACTTTTCATGGCGTAATTCGGCCCTAAAATATGTGGATCTGTACCGGCGCGCTTTAAATATCCGGGCCGATCATCCCGTGCCCAACGAATTTTTAAATGTGCCCGGCTGACACAATTTCCCCGCTTGCGTTATACCGGCGCCGTTTGGCGATGGCGAATCCGCGGCCGGGTGTTGATTATATTCTAAATTTTAAAGAGGAGGGCGGATAATGTTGACAGCCACTAAAAACATTGCTGAATTGGAACAGATCAAGAATGACCTTCCTGAGGCGGATCGAGAATTGTTCGACCGCTTTTTCCGGGTGGAAACCACCGAAGGGAGATTAAAAGCCCCCGTAGAGATGCGCGGTTGGATCGATAAGAATTTCGGATCCTTGGAGAAGGTGGAACGGCAAAAAATTGTTAAAGTCACCAACCTGCAAACGATGGAAGGCTCTTTATTCAATGAACTCCGCGCCAGCCGCCCCATGGATTGCCAAGTTAACGACGAAGTGAGACAGATTATCGAAAATAGCGCCGGTGATCCTTTTTGTAAGGCCGAAACCGGGACACCGGAGGATACCTTCGGACGCGTCAACGGAAGTCATTCGATTACAGCCGGGAATATCGCCAAATATGACGGCTATCACGGTCTGGTGATTTTTAAGGAGCACAACCCGTTGCAGGTTTCCAAGGAAGCGGTGGCGGACTATTTTGAGACGGGTTTCGAGTGGGCGAAGCGAGGTCTCCGGGAAGATCCGGAGAGTAAGTATTATTTTTTCATGTGGAATTGTCTGTGGAAGAGCGGCGCTTCCATAATTCACGGCCATGCCCAAATGACCCTCACCAAGGGAATGCACTATCCGAAGGTGGAGGCGCTGCGCAGGACGGCTCGGAACTATTATCATCAGTATGGCTCCGATTATTTTGAGGATTTGCACCGGATCCACAAAAGCCTGGATCTGGGTTGGGAATGGGACGGCGGCGTTAAGGGAATGGCTTATTTGACGCCGGTCAAAGAAAAAGAAATTATTCTTTTTGCCGATAAACCCGGAATTCCACTTTACCATGGGGTTCATGCGGTGTTGGAAAAATACATGGAACTTTACGCCATCAGCTATAACCTTGCCCTGTATTTGCCGCCATTGAGCGATGCCGAAGAAGATTGGAACGGTTTTCCCGCTTTAATCAGGATTGTCGACCGGGGCAACCCCAATAATAAAACGGCGGACTTCGGCGCCATGGAACTGTACGCCGCCAGCGTGATCTCCAGCGACCCGTTCCGGGTGGCGGAAGCGATAGTTGGGAGATAGTGGTCAGGAGACAGGAGTTAGTGGCCAGTAGTCAGTAGTCAGGAGCCAGCTTTGTCAGGTCAATTATTTGTGTCTATTGGGAGCCCACCCCGGCATGCCGGGACCGTGAAAACCGCTTCGCCCCGCCCGTTGTCCGATCAGTCTTAGTTATTCAGCAGCAACGCCCCTCTCCGCGAATGCAACTGATTTCGAGGGTTCGGAGAGGGGCGGCATTCTCTATTCGTGGTTTTAGTTGTCTTGCGGTTTAAGACCCGTTCCTGTTTTACGGGTTTTATTTGTATGAATTCGTGTACATTAATGGTTTTATTAAATAGGCGATAAAGTTTAACTTTCACTCCTGTCTCCTGGCTCCTATATGCTGACTACTGTTTTTACAGTGCTGCCAGCCAGCCGCCGTCAACATAGATGGTTTGGCCGTTAATATAGTCGGACGCTTTTGAGGCCAAGAAAATGGCGGCGCCGAGGAGATCGGAAGGCTCGCCCCATCTCTCCGCGGGCACCCGCTGTTTTACCCAGGCGTCGAATTGCGGATCGGCGGCCAGGGACTGGGTTAGCTCCGTTTTAAAGTAACCCGGGCCGATTGCGTTGACTTGAATATTAAACTTGCCCCATTCGGTAGCCATCGCTTTGGTCAACATTTTTAAGCCTCCTTTGGCGGCGGCGTAATTTCCCGTTGATGACCTGGCGCCTTCGGCCATGAGGGAGGTTATATTGATGATTTTGCCTTGCCGCCGGGCGATCATCCCTTGGGCTACATATTTGGAGGCGATAAAAGCGGCGTTTAGATTGAGATCGATTACTTGACGCCAATCGGCTTCGGACATTTCTTCGAGGGGAGCGCGGCGATGAATGCCGGCGTTATTGATCAAAACGTCGATCGGGCCGACCTCCTCTTCGATAGCGGCAATTTTCAAGATAACTTGTCGGCTGTCGGTGATGTCAAAGGCGTATCCGAAGACTTGACCGCCTTTGGCCTTAATTGCTTGGACGGTTTGCCTGACGGCTTCCTGATTTGTTCCGTTGACGATCACTTTAGCGCCATGTTCGGCGAAACCGGAGGCGAACCCGGCGCCCAGTCCCCGGCTGGATCCGGTGATCAAAACCACTTTGTCTTTAACGCTGAAAAGATCATGCATATTTAGCGGCTCCTTTCGATAATTGTGTTTATTGTTTTACTGGATTATGAGGATAATTTGATAACTCGCTAAATATCCTATATAATAAATGTGAGAAACCTTAATATGGAGTCGGGTATGAACTATTATGACCAAGTCGAAGATTTTAAAAAAACAAATCGTCTCTAAATCGCTCCCGAAAAAATCCACCTATTCGGATCGGGAGCTAAGGGTGTTATTAAAAAAATAGCGATATTGATTTGTGTATCATTAAAGATACTTCTAAACCAAAACAGTTTAAGATAGATTTGCAGCTAAACTTGAATTCGGAAATCCCATTTGATGTCATAGTCTATACTCCGGAAAGTTGGTTGAAAAATTCTAATGATATAACTAGCTTTGCCTATCAGATTAAGACCAAAGGAGTAAAACTTTATGGTTGATAGCAAGCGATATTTAGATTGGATAGCCAATGCCCAAAAAGACCTAAACGGAGCTAAAATCCTTCTTGAACACGGCGCCGATAATTCTTTGGTTTGTTTATACCAGTAGTTTCTGATATTCCACCGCGTCAAGCAGCCTTCCGAATTTTTTCCCGATTTCCTTAAAATGAGCGCGTTTAGTATAGCCGTTCTTTTCGAATAATTTGATACTGGCCGTATTTTCACCGCAGATAACTGAGATTAGGGAATGGAATTCATTATTGCGGGCAAAATCTTCAAGGAACCGCAGCGCCTGACTGCCGATGCCTTTTCCGGTACAATTTTGATCCAAATAGATAGTCACTTCAGCGGTGATGCTGTAGGCTTCACGTTCCTTATAAGGGGCCAGGATGCAGTATCCGTTAATGTTTTGCTCCCGATCCAAAATCACGAACGATTGATACTTGGGATTATTGAAAAAAACGATCTTTCGCATTTCTTCCGATGAAAGCGGTTGAATGTGAAAAGTGGCGGTGCTGTTTTGAATGTAATGATTATAAATCTCCAGGACTCTAGGCAGGTGAGCTTCGGACATTTTGGTGAAAACGGCTTCGATCATTAAAACTCCTCCCAGCCTGTTAAGATAAGGAAATTTTACATCTTAAATTATATCATACCGGTTTGGAGAGGTATGGTTTTTAGGTGTAAAATTTAGGTGAAAGCCTTTGCTTGAAAAATCTCATTTGCTATGGTATTATATTTATTGCTTTATAATAGACAACCGCCGACATAGCTCAGCTGGTAGAGCAGCGCACTTGTAATGCGCAGGTCATCGGTTCAAATCCGATTGTCGGCTCCAATGTTGACAATAAGACTAGCCCTCAGAATATGTTGGAGGGCTTTTATTCTGGCCTTAAAAGACAATATGGACAGGGGAGCCGTCGGAGAGGTTACACAAGAACACTTGTTCGCCAAATAGATATATGCTATAATTTATTCTGAACATCGTTTGGCAACTAAGGAGGCAGTTTTCTATGTACATCATCGCTTTAAACAGCGAAAAGGACTTTTACTTCGTCAGCACCCAAGACCAGCGCCAAAACCTAGAGGCCCGAGGGATTTCAGTTTTGGACGGAAGTTTTGAAAAATTGACGGCTGCGGCGGTTGTCGTTAAGGAATTAAATAACCGAAAGCCCCAATTGCTGGGCGAAAGGGTTTTAAGAGCGTGTCGCGCCTAATAAATGTTAATTTGTCAGTAAAAAAGACCGGTGGCCGGTCTTTTCTATTTATTAATATTAGGCGATTTCATAATTCCCGGATTTTTCATTTTGACACAATATATTGATAGATTAATCCGGGTTGGGCACCATATATTGTGTCAAAATCTTACTAGAGGTAATTATGAAAATCGCTTAATATAGATAAAAATGTTTAAATCCGATTTCTGACTAATTCGCCCATTTCCTTGGTCCCTACTTTCTTGCACCCTTCCGCCATAATATCGGCGGTCCGGTAACCGTCGGCCAAAACTTGGCGGACCGCTTTTTCAACCGCCGCGGCGGCTTCCTCCAGTTTGAAGGAATAGCGTAACATCAGCGCCGCGCTGAGGATGGTCGCCAGCGGGTTGGCCAGATCCTGGCCGGCGATGTCGGGGGCGGAACCGTGGGCCGGTTCATAGAGGGCGACTTTGCCGCCGATGCTGGCGGAAGCGAGCATTCCCAGGGAGCCGCTGAGCATGGAGGCCTGATCGGTCAGGATGTCGCCAAACATATTCTCAGTGACGATTACGTCGAATTGGCCGGGCCAACGGACTAATTGCATGGCGCAATTGTCGACATACATATGGTTAAGCTCCACATCCGGATGTTCCGGCGCTATTTTAAGGACGGTTTCCCGCCAGAGCCTGGAACTTTCCAAGACATTGGCCTTATCGACAGAGGTTAACTTCTTGCGGCGGGAGCGGGCGGCCTCAAAAGCCAACCGGACGATCCGTTCGATCTCCTTGGTGTTATAAACCAAAGTGTCGACGGCTTCTTCGGTTCCGTCGGCCAAAGTCGTCCGTTTTTTGGGACCGAAATATAAACCGCCGGTTAGTTCACGGAAAGTCAAAATATCCACTCCCCTGACCACTTCCGGTTTTAAAGTCGAGGCCGCAACCAGTTCGTCATAGACGATTACCGGGCGAAGATTGGCGAAAAGCCCCAGTTCCTTACGGAGCGGAAGCAAGGCGGCCCGTTCCGGCCTTAGTTCCGGGGGGAGCAGGTCCATTTTGGGGCTTCCGACCGCGCCCAGCAAAACGGCGTCCGCTTGTTTACAGATTTCCAAGGTTTGCGGTGGTAAAGGATGACCGTATTTCTCGTAAGCGTCCTCACTGATTAAAGCCTCGGTGAATTCGAAAGCGCAATCATATTTTTCCGCGATCAACTTCAGGGTGGCGACGGCTTCCGGGACAATTTCACGGCCGATCCCGTCGCCCGCCAATACGGCAATTTTAAACATCCGGTTCCTCCTATTTTCCGATCCGTTTTTTTACATATTCGATTAAACCGCCGGTGTTAATCAATTCCTGCATGAACTGGGGAAAGGCGGTCGCCTGATAGCTTTCATTCTTGGTAAGATTGGTTATTTTACCGGTATCCAAATCCACTTCGACCTGATCGCCTTCGGCAATATTATTAGAGGCTTCAGCCGACTCCAAAATCGGCAAACCGATATTGAGCGCGTTCCGATAGAAGATCCGGGCGAATGAGGCGGCGATGACGCAGGAGACTCCGGCCGCTTTGATTGCGATCGGGGCGTGCTCCCTGGAACTGCCGCAGCCGAAATTTTTACCGGCGACGATAATATCGCCTTGACCAACCTTGCCCGCAAAAGTGGGGTCGGCGTCCTCCAGGCAATGTTGAGCCAGTTCCTTGGGGTCGCTGGTGTTTAAGTAACGGGCGGGAATGATTAAATCAGTGTCCACATCGTTACCGAAACGCCATACTTTTCCGCGTAGTTTATTCATTTTACTCCAACCTCCTCCGGTCCGGCTATTTTACCGGCTACCGCCGAAGCGGCCGCTACCGCCGGACTCGCTAAATAGACTTCGCTCTCCGGATGGCCCATTCGGCCCACGAAATTCCGGTTGGTGGTGGCGACGGCCCGTTCTCCCTTGGCTAAGATGCCCATATGCCCGCCCAAACAGGGACCGCAGGTGGGTGTGGAAACGGCGGCGCCGGCATCGATAAAGATTTCAAACAAGCCTTCGCGCATCGCTTGACGCCAAATTTCCTGGGTGCCGGGGATGATAATCAAACGGACGTTGGGATTAACTTTTTTACCCTTTAGGACCGCCGCCGCTTCCCGCAAGTCCTCGATTCTTCCGTTGGTGCAAGAACCGATAATCGCTTGGTCGATGGATACATTACCGCACTCCGAAAGGGGTTTGACATTCTCCGGAAGATGCGGGAAAGCCACTTGCGGCTCAAGTTGCGAAACGTCCCATTCATATACTTGAGCATAGTGGGCGTCGGGGTCGCTGACGTAAACATTGAAGTTACGTTTAGCCCTGGGTTTCACATATTCCAACGTTTTTTCATCAACGTGGAAAATTCCGTTTTTAGCGCCGGCTTCAATGGCCATGTTGGCCATGGTAAAACGGCCGTCCATCGAGAGAGCGGCGATAGATTCGCCGGTGAATTCCATCGCTCGATACAGGGCGCCGTCAACCCCGATTTTACCGATGGTAAAGAGAATCAGATCCTTGCCGCCGACCCATTTAGGGAGTTTACCGTAGTAGATGAATTTAATGCTTTCCGGCGCCTTGAACCAGGCTTCGCCGAGGGCCATCCCGGCCGCCATGTCGGTGCTGCCGATGCCGGTGGCAAAGGCCCCTAAAGCGCCGTAAGTGCAAGTGTGTGAATCGGCCCCGATTACCAAATCTCCGGGAAGGACCAGACCTTTCTCCGGAAGCAGACAGTGTTCGATGCCCATTTGACCTACTTCGAAATAGTTCACTATTCCGTATTTATGCGCGAATTCCCGGAGTATTTTGGCTTGCTCCGCCGATTTGATATCTTTGTTCGGGGTGAAATGATCCGGGATTAGGGCTATTTTTGCTTGATCGAAAACCCTGTCGACGCCGATTTTTTCGAATTCCTTGATCGCTACCGGAGCGGTAATATCGTTACCAAGCACTAAATCGAGTTTGGCGTTGATTAATTCACCGGGAACTACCGTGGTTTTACCGGCATGAGCGGCCAAAATTTTCTCGGTTATTGTCATTCCCATTTGTTTCACCTCATTTTTATTAATAAGTATTAAATTTCATAAGAGATCGAAAAACATAGAGGAAGGAGTGGCGGAGTTTTGATCGATTTTGGGGCGGGGTAAAAGTTATGAAGGTTTGACTCCGGTCGCCCCGAACATCGAAATTTCCACCGTTACTCCGGATTTACTGGATGTTCGGCAGTTGCATCCCAAATCAAAAATTTCAATCTCGGAAAAGCCGGCGTCCAAAAGCCATCTTTTCAGCTCCGATCTTTCAATACCAAGCCAGATATCGGATTTTTCCACTTTGGTCCATTGGTAGTTATGCCGGTTGATATCACTGAGGACTATACGCCCTTGCGTTTTGAGAATCCGATAAAATTCTTTAATCGCCAAAGGGGGTTCCAGCAGATGGTGCAGCAACAGGTTGGCATAAACCATATCCTGTGAATCATCCTCAAAAGGCAAATCGTGCGCGTCGCCTTCGATAAGCCGAATGGTTTTTAGTTCTTGTTGGGACAAGTCCTTGCGGGCGACCTCCAACATAGCGGGTGAGATATCGATGGCATTAACAACTCTTGCGGTTTCGGACAATTTTTTAGCCAGATAACCGGTGCCGGTGCCGATATCGGCTACCGTCGACCCCGGTTCCGGCGGAAAACGGGAGATTAAAATGTCGCGCAAAGCTTCACCGTAAAAATCTTTGCGCATTTCATCATAAACCGGGGCCACTTGAGCGAAATATGCCTTATTATCTTCTTCAGCGGAGACATATTCCCGGGAGTTTCCCGCGGCAATCCAATTCAATAGGGCGGTGCGGGAAAAACGCCATTCGCGGCCGATTTTACGGGCCGGAATATTATCTTCGCGCAATAACTTTAGAAAAGTTTTCGTGCTTACTTGAAAGAGCTGACTGGCTTCTTCCAAGGACAGCACTTCTTTCTCGGTATCGGACATCAATACCAAACCCTTCGGTTTTTCCTTATTATAAACATGGAAAGTAAAAATTGTCAAGAATTATTTTCTTCTATCTTCCGTTATATTCTCTTATTTTCCATTAAAGTAGTATTAGAGTCGCTTAAATACCGGTATTAATATTTTCGTTATCCGCCGGAAATAAAGTCGGAGCAGCAGCGTCGCGGCTAGGTTTGTTGAGGGTCGTGGATTGCAGCTAAAGGAATTTTTCCCTTAATTCCTTTCAGGATAAATTCCATGGTACAATGGGGACAGGTTATGTTCAAACGGTGTTCTTTGATGGGGGCGAGCATTGGGCCTTCACAACGCGGGCAGATTAACACCACGCGGTCGGCGGGTTGACGGAGCGAAGGAACGGCGCTGCCAGGCGAAGACATTAGCGCGGTTTCCCTATTAATGGAATAGCCGCAAGTTACACAGGAAAAGATCTTCCCTTGTTTGGGCAGGGGAAATATCGGAATCAAAAAGAGCGATAGAAACAACCGGTATTCAACTTCCTGAAAATTGCGGAGATCGTTGCAATAGGGGCAATGATGCCTGATAACAACCTTTTTTACTTTTTTAACGGGATTGACTCCAACTACTAAAGACATGGAAGACGCTCCTTGTTAATAGATTGGATTCAGGGATTGAGCGGGAATTCCGATTAGACGCCAACTCCTGATGATCCTGATAGATAGTCGCCACCCCGGCATGCCGGGGGAACGTTAACGGATGAAAATAGAGGCACGGAGAAATCATTTTCCAAGCAGCAAAATATCCATAGCCTCTATATTATTTATCGGTTATCATCGGTAAAACCTGATGCCAGTTTAAAGTTTTGTTTCGGAATTTGTCGGCAACCGGTCTTATGTTATAATGTTAAAGTAATAATGAAAACAGGGGGTATAACCATGGATAAAGAAACGATCATCTCCAAAATTACGGAATGCGGTTTAGTGGCGGTGGTTAGGGCCGAATCCAGCGAACAGGGTTTAAAAATCGCCGAAGCCTGCGCTAAAGCGGGGGTGGCGGGGATCGAAATCACTTTTACCGTGCCCGGGGCCGCTGATGTAATCAAAGACTGTGTCAAAAGGTTTAAAAGCGGTGAGATTATTATCGGAGCGGGGACCGTTATGGATCCCGAAACCGCGCGGGTGGCGATTCTTTCCGGCGCCCAATACGTGGTCAGCCCTTACTTAAATCTTGAGATGGTTAAATTATGCAACCGGTACCGGGTCCCGGTCATGCCCGGCGCCATGACTATTAAAGAGATTGTCGAGAGTATGGAAGCCGGAGCGGATATCGTTAAAATCTTTCCGGGAGAGCTCTTTGGACCGGGGATTATCAAGGCGGTACGAGGACCGATTCCCTATGCGAAAATGATGCCTACCGGCGGAGTAAGCCTTGATAACGTTGAAGAATGGATTAAAGCCGGCGCCGTGGCCGTGGGAGTGGGCGGCAAGCTTACCGGAGGGGCGAAAACCGGCGATTATGATTTGATCACTAAAACCGCCGAGCAATTCATCGCTAAAATTAAGGAAGCTCGAGCGAAAAAGTGAACGACGGTTAATTAATAAAGGAAGGCTGTTGCAAAAGGGAGTAGAGGTTTTGCGGCAGCCTTTTTACTTTTGGTCGCCGCTTTTTTAAGACGAGGACAAGGTATCGATAGATTAGTTGATCCGGATGAGCTTGCGAAGCCGGGCAAAGAAATCGGACTCATATTCGTTTTCCTCATTACCGTCGTAATAGAGGTTAAGAACAAACCGGTAATCTTGGGGCGCCGACAAATCCTGCCGGCTGGGATCGGTTGAAAGATTGCGAACCGGTTCGGGAAGTTTTTGGTTAATCAGGTTCACCAGCCGGAAAAAAGTTTTATTAATCGAATCGATCAAATTTTGAAGTTCGGAATCGTTCTCGATTAAATGGCGGATCGGTTCTTTTTCGGTATGGAAAGTTCCGGAAAATTGACGGCGATAGACAATTTTTTGAAAAACAGCCGCCGGGAACTTTTTAAGTTGAACCAAACGCCTTAGTTCTTCTTGTTCTTCTTCGAGAAATTTGGCTAATTTAGGTAATTGAGCGGCTGCATGTAGTTGAAAGAGCGATTTTTGAAGCGCCTCCTTCAATTGGGAGGGTTCGTTAAAATTGTGGCGACGCGCTACCAGACCAAGACAAATTTTTTCAATTACTTGAACAACAGAGTGCCATTGTAAGGCAATGGCTTCAACTTGCTCGGTTTGCTCCGGATCCATTCGGTTTAACGCGCGGGTAAGACCGTCCAAGTCGCCGAGCAATGGATAGTTTTTATCGAGATTCGGGTAGTTTTCATATAGAACCCGGATTTTGCGCTGTAAACCGGTTGGCGGAATCTGATCTTTCGCGGTGATCAAGATATCGATATAACCGGTTAAAGCCACCCTATTCCAGGATATTGAATGGATGGGGTTGGCCAATTGGGCTTGCAAATGCGCAAAATAAGGGAAGGAGAGCATTTCCAAATAATCGACGGTTTCACTCATATCTTAGATCTCCTACCAATTCCTAACCAAATTATCCAATCGTTCTTTAAAATCGTTTCCTTTGGCGCCGGAGTTTTCAGCGCCGGTCGCCGGAGTTTTTACTTCGGTTAATACGGGTTTAAGTTTAGGAGGGACGGTATTTCCCGAAGCCATGGTTTTATCGGCGTTGGAGGAAGACGAATATTCAGTCGTAACCGCGGCTGAATCAACGGCCGAGATTTGATCCATTTCCGCCTGTAAGCGCAGGATTTTATTGATCCGGACCATCTGCAAATACTTGCCGTCTTTGATCAACAAGAAATCGGAATCCCAGCCCAACAAGGTCCCTGAAAGCTTGGCGCCGTCCTCTAGATATAAGATAAAGTCGCTTTTTTTGCGCAATAAATAATTTAAAACCAGACTACTGTTGAAAATACCGGCATTGAATTCATTCATCGCTACCAACCGCCGCTTCTAAACTGGAGGATGTCCGGTTGCGATTTCCAAAGAGCCGTTGCGCCAGCTTTCGGAATCCGTAAACATTGGCAAACTGGGCTTCTTTAGCTAATAATGAGTTTTCGAAATGCGGCATTAAATATTCGGCTAGAGCAATTCCGCCGCCGCCGGTGATAAAGACCATATCCAGTTCCCACTTATTAATCCACAGGCTGTTGATTTCGGTAACCAATTTTTCAGCGACGACACCGAAGGCGTGTTTCTTAATTTCCTCGAGATTATAGGTTTTGCCGGATATTCGGATTGACCCGCTCCGAACGATTTGGTCCAATTGATAAATGGGCTTGGAAATTTTAAACTCTTCCTTTAAAAGTTCCGAAATCAGCACATAAGCGGTGCTTAAGGCGGTAGTGCTCGAACCGCTTAACCGGTCGATGTTTTCCAGGTTGTCGACTACGATGTAATCGGTGGTTCGGAAACCGACGTCAATAATACCTACCTTGGACGCGGCCAAATTTTCATCGACAATATTTCCGGTATAATCAAGAATCAAGTCAAACAAGGAACCGAACGGTTCAGGCAAGACTTTGACCTCATTGACCATCAGCGTATAGTCTTGAACGGGACTCTGGTCTCTTTTGAAGGTGATGGTTTGACGGCCCTTATATAATTGGGTTAGGGCTTGTTTGGTTTCGGTAAAAAACCCTACCGGAAGACCGGTTACAATATTATAATTAGTGGCGCGGCCTTCGGCCAATAAAGCCAACACCGTCGAGAGCAAAACCTTGCTAATCCTTTCATCCATGCGGTTTTCATTTAAAGAAAACAATACAACATCCGATTGACGATTGGCGAGATCGCCCACGAAATATTCCCGGTCATCCACTACCACATGTAAGTTGTTAATCAGGTTAATTTCGGGGCTTTCATCGGTTATGTAGCGTAAAGTCCGGGCTTGCCCTACGACGGAAGGAAATATTTTGTCTTTCTTCCCGTCGGACGCCTTGACAAAACCGTAACCCAGATCGACTCCGATATTTTTTTCCATAACCCAAATCTCCTTCCATTTCATTATCATCATGCTAAGCAGCGGTTTGTTCCAAAAGCGCTAATTAAGTAACGGAACAAATGATGTAACAATACATACTTCGTCAAAAATCATTGATAACTTTAGAGGAGTGTTAGATTTCACAAGGGAAAAACCGACTTTTTAAATATAAAGAGGTCGTTTTAACGGTGACATTATTATTATATCAAAAGAATCGCCGATTGGAATTGAATTTCGCCCGTTAAGAAAGATTCAAATCCCGGATGGAAAAAGGTGGTTGATCGGTTGGTGTTTTATTTATTGTATTGCCGCTCTTCAAATAGCTATGGCGAGCTTTTTTAAACAGGAATAATGAAATTTGGATTAATACCCGCCGGAACGACTCAACCATTAATTCCGGGTAACCGATAAAATAGTTAAGGGAAAACTTAGCGGATCTCGATTGATGTCAATGATATTTCAGTTAAGGATACATTTGACGTTGAATAACGGCAGGAACTAAAATGGCGGTGTCGAAATAACGTAGCAATCATTTTTTCCCATGAGGTGACGACAATTGATCCACTTTCAGGGCGTATCCAAGGTTTACCCCAATGGGGTGGTTGCGTTAAATAAAATAAATATGTTTGTCGATAAAGGAGAATTCGTTTTTCTGGTCGGCCCCAGCGGCGCCGGGAAAACCACCATCATTAAAATGATTATCCGCAAGGAACTTCCGACCCAAGGGGTTATTTATATCGGGCGTAAAAATTTAGTAAGAATGAGAGAGAGCGAAGTGCCGTTTTTCCGGAGAAATATCGGAGTGATTTTTCAGGATTTTAAACTTCTTCCTAATAAAAATGTCTTTGAAAACGTGGCCTTTGCTTTGGAGGTAATCGAATCCTCCCGCAAGGAGATTATAAAGCAAGTGCCGGCGGTGCTGGAGTTGGTTGGACTTAAGGATAAGGCTCACCTTTTTCCGTCGGAATTATCCGGCGGCGAGCAGCAGCGAGTTTCACTGGCACGGGCTATCGTTAATCGTCCTTTGCTGTTATTGGCCGACGAACCAACCGGGAATCTCGATCCGGATACTTCATGGGGAATAATGGACTTGCTCCTTGAAATAAATAAGCGCGGAACCACGGTTATTATGGCTACTCACAATAAAGCGATTGTCGATAAGATGAGGCGCAGGGTCGTAGCCCTTGAATGCGGAAGGATCTGCAGAGATGATGCAAAGGGGGTTTACGAACTTTGAGAATCAAAACCTTCTGGTATTTTGCCAAAGAAGCGTGGATTGGCCTCGGCCGTAACGGGCTAATGACGATCGCCACCATAGTCACTATTACCTTGTCCTTAATTATCTTGGGATTTTTCTATATTATTATCGCCAACGGCAATTACCTGTTGGATGCGGCTAAGGGCGTCCTGGAACTCCGGGTTTATCTTAAGGATGACGCCGATCCCTATGCTTTACAATCAAAAATTATTGAATATCAAGGAGTAAAAGATGTAAGCTTTGTCTCCAAGGAAGAAAGCGCCGAGTGGCTGGAGAAAAATCTGGGGATTCAGGATTTATTTAAGACAATGGAAAACCCCTTGCCGAATACGATCAACATTAAACTCCGGGATGACGCCAAGGTTCGGACCTTGGCCCAAAAGGTGGCGGCTCTTGAAGGCGTCGACGAGGTGGAATACGGAGAGACATTCATCGAATGGATGTTAATAGCGGTCCAAATCGTTTGGGTCTTGGGAATCGGCTTGGTAACCATTGTCGGGATAGTGGTGTTATATATCATCGTTAATACGATTAGAATTACTGTTTTTGCCAGACGCAAAGAGATTGAGATTATGAAACTGGTAGGGGCGACCGATTGGTTTATCCGTTGGCCGTTTCTGATTGAAGGAATAATACTGGGGCTTATTGGAGCGGTCATTGCTTTGCTGTTATTGTCAAAAGGGTACTACCTACTATTACAGTACATTAAACAATTTGCCCCGTTCATTCCTTTACTGACGGAACAAGCAATTAACCGACAGCTATTCGTAATAACATTGGGGTTGGGTTTTTCCTTCGGGGTCATCGGCAGTATGTTGTCGTTGAAAAAATTTTTACGGGTTTAAAACGGGGTTGCGGGGATTATCCTAGAAAATTTCGAGCGTAAAATCCAATAAGTCCAATAAGTCTAATATGATGAATTGAGAGTCGGTTGAGTTTGATCTCAGCACTAACGGTTCCATGGAGGTATTAAATGCGACAGGCCCGATTGCTAATTGTTTTGTTGCTGATTTTCCTTTGTTCGTTTGCTTCGGTGGGTTGGACTATTACCGAAGAAGAGCTGGAGACTAAAATCGATCAAACTAAAAAGAAATTGACCCAAACAAAAATCAAAGAACATTCGGTATTGGGGAATTTGAACCGGAGCCAGCAAGAGCTGGACAAAATCAGCGCCAATTTACAAAGACTGGACTCCAGAATAGGAATCACCCAAAAGAACATTGAGTTCATCAAATCTAAAATAAACAACACTGAAGAGGAACTTGAAAGATTAGAGTCGGAAATTAACAAGCAACAAGAGGTTCTGAGCAAACGAATTTTAGCTATATATAAATATGGATACCAAAGTTATCTGGAGATATTGTTCACGGCCAAGGATTTCGGAGAGTTTTTAACCAGGTTTGATATGGTGCGGCGTTTTGTGGTGGCGGATATCCAGGCGATCAATGCTTTGCGGGAACAGCAAAAACTCATTTCCCAGAAAAAAGAGGAAATCTTACTACAACATCAAGATTTGGAAAAACAAAAACAATTATATAGCAGATTACAAAATCAAAATAAATATGAACAAAGCAGATATATGGCGAAAATACAAAGTGCGCAGCAAGAGTTAATAAAAATTCAAAATGACCGTCTTTTATTGGAAAAAGCCCTTGATGAATTGGAAGAACTCTCAAGATCAATGGAGTCTCAAATCCGGGGGATCCAAGATAAGTCTAAAAAGGGGTTGGGCTCCGGAAAATATATCTGGCCGGTTTCGGGGGATATCACTTCCTATTTTGGATACCGGATGCATCCGATTTTGAAAAAACGCAAATATCATAGTGGAATTGACATCGCCGCCGGCATGGGAACGCCGATCAAAGCCTCCGACTACGGAGTGGTCATTTTTAGCGGACGAAACGGCGGTTATGGGTTGATGATCGTTTTAGACCACGGCGCCGGAATTTCCACAGTATACGCCCATTGCAGCCGGTTGTTGGTATCCAAGGGGGAAACGGTTTCCCAAGGCCAAGTCATTGCTCATGTTGGAAGCACGGGACTGAGCACCGGGCCGCATCTTCATTTCGAAGTGCGTAAGGACGGCGTGCCGGTGGATCCGTTGAAATATATTTAAGGGAGCGGTTTACTTGTTTCTTAATAAGCTGAAGAAATACCGATTGGCGCTTGGGGTTCTTTTTTTCGCGGTCATCATGGGCTTGGGATGGTGGTGGCAGAATTTTGCGCGGCGGGGAAAATATCAGGACTTAATCCCGGCTTTTTATTTAATGGGAGTTTTAAAACTCAGCTATTACCAGCCCGTGGAATTAACCGCTTTGATGAATGCTTATTGGCGTTCCGGCTCGATCGACGGGATGCTTAAAAGTCTTAACGACCCGTATACCCGTTTTTTGAATAAAGATGAGTATCGGGAATTAACCAAGGAGACTCAGGGGAGTTTCGGGGGTATCGGAGTTTATCTGATTCCTAAGGAAGAAGAACTGCTTATTTCGTCGGTGGTTAAAAATTCCCCCGGTGAAGCGGCCGGATTGCAACAAGGGGATCGCATTATTAAAGTAGGAGACGTGTCGGTGAAAGATTTAAGCCCCGAGGTGGCGATTAAACGAATCCGGGGGGAAGCCGGGACCAAAGTTTTGTTAAGGGTAGTCCGCGGCGAAGGCGAAAACCGCCGCGAATTGGAATTTGAGATCGTCCGCGATAATATTCTGATTCCAACGGTTGAGACGACGGTCAAACAAGATCCGGTTTTGGGAGAATACGCCATTATCCGCATTTCGCAGTTTGCCGAGACTACCCCGGCGGACTTGGATAAAAGTCTGCGGGAGATCGATAGATCCCAGTCAGTTAGGGGGATCATTCTTGATTTAAGATCGAATCCCGGCGGTTCCCTTGACGCCGCCGTGAAGGTGACCAGTCACTTTATTCCGGAAGGGACTCCGGTCTTGCACATTCAGCGCCGGGGCTTCCCGGTTCAAAAAATTTCCGCGGGCAGATATCAACACAAACAACTGCCGATGGCGGTTTTGGTGAATAATTGGAGCGCCAGCGCGGCGGAGATCGTTTCCGGAGCGCTGAAAGACCAAGAACGGGCCGTTTTGATCGGTAGTCCCACCTTTGGGAAGGATTTGATTCAGGAAGTTAAAAGATTACCCGGCGGTACGGGAGTTACCATTACCATCGCCAGTTACCTGACTTCGGGAAAGGTGAATATTCATAAGCGGGGTGTTCAGCCTGATAAAGTAGTTGAAATTCCGGGAGCGATGGACCGGTTGTTGAAAGAAGGAGACCCCGAGTTATTCTTTAAAATGCAAAAGCTTCAGGAAGAGGAAGCCTTAAAGGTCTTGCGGGATCAAGTAAGCGGCGCCGCTCTTAAAAAAGCCGGGTGATGCGAAGCTGATGACGCCCGCTAAAGCCGAAGCGCTTGGTTGACTCTTTACGGGAGGATGTGGTTTAAGTGCGGCCGTTATTACCGGAACAAAAAACGGCCTTAATTTTTTATCTGGCATTCGCCGGTTTGTTGCTGATCGTTACCGGTTGGTCTCCGGTGAAACCGGCCGTTTCCGATCAACGAAGTTCCGATGGTCAGGGCTTGGTAAACGGAGTTACCGATTTATCGGGCATTCATAGTAACTTTGAACTTTTGTGGGAAGAAGCTTTGGCCAGACGGGGAATGGACCAGAAAAATCTCATTTTACGATCGGAAACCAGGTTGGAAGAGGAAAAATTTGGGGAAGACGCGGTTAAATGGGTTTACACATCAAAGGAGTTGTCGGTACCCGAGACCGTAACCGAGGCCGATTTGGCTCAATTGGCCGAGGATTGGAAAGAGATTAACCGCGCGCTGGAGTTGGCTGCTCCCGAGATTAAATGGGGTTATCAAGGAGGCCGATTGTGGTTGCGTCTGGGGAGTGAAGCGCCGCTGAAAGTATCCGGCGGCCCCAAAACCGTTCCGGTTTTGCGGGTTACTTTAATCAAGAAATTGGAAACCGCCTCTCAACGGGGAATCCCGGGGCTTATTCCCCACTTTCCACCGAAAGTAAAACCGCCGGCGGCGAAGGAACCGCCGCGGGATCTTCCGGCGCTTAAAAAACCCAGAGTGGCGATTATCATCGATGACGTCGGTTATGTAAAGAAAGCGGCCGACTCGATGCTCAAAGTACCGGCCCGGTTGACCTGGGCGGTGCTTCCTTTCACTCCCTACGCGTCCGAATATGTCGAGGCGGCAAAAGAACGCGGTTTTGAAATAATGCTCCATTTGCCGTTGGAACCGTTGGACCATAACGCTAATCCCGGCCCGGGGTTGATTAAGACCGACTGGCCGGAAGAGGAGATCATCAAGCAGTTTGAGGCGAATTTAGACCAAGCGCCGGGGGCGGTCGGGGTTAATAATCATATGGGTTCCGCCGGAACGGCCGATGAACGGTTGATGGATCTGTTGATGGGCCAAATTAAAGCGAAGGGCCTTTATTTTGTAGACAGTATGACTACGGACCATTCGGCGGGCGAGGCTGCGGCCCGCCGTCATCAGACGCCTTATAAGAAACGGGATGTTTTTATCGATAATTTACCCGATCCGGATTCTAAGAAAAGGGCTTTACGGGAATTGATTAAAATCGCTTTGGTGAAAGGAGAGGCGATCGGGATCGGGCATGTCCGGAACGGCACCGCCGAGGCGATTATGGAGATGCTGCCGGAGTTTGAAAAGGCGGGAATCGAGATCGTGCCGGTTTCGGAGTTATTTAAGTAGTCGCCCATCCTCCGGTGTGCAAAACCGCCTATCGCCTCACCCCGTCTATCGGATCGGTCTTAGTTGTTTGGATAGCAACGCCCCTCTCCACCAACGCTACTCAATTCTGAGGGTTTGGAGAGGGGCAGCATGCTTTATTCGTGGTTTTAGTTGTTTTGCGGTCAGATCTCCGCTGTGGGTTACAAAAAAATGCACGGTTGGATTTATGAAAACGTCATTCCGGGATCGGTTATCCTTTGCTATTCGGCTGCAAAGCATTACGGAGCCAGGTTAGACCGGGCTTTGGAATGTTTTTTATTACTTAGCCGCGGGTTTTAACCCAATGTCATCAGGTGATCGTGGTAAAATTTAGTTTTAATGAATGCCGACCGGAGGCTAAAGCCATCCGGCTACAAGATGGAAGCCCTTTGGGCTGGGTAAAACAGCCGGGATCGTTTTTGACGATTTATTATATCCCAAAATAGGGCCGGAGGCCCTTACATCTTGTAGCTGGAGCGTTTACGCTCCGGTTGACGAAAGAGAAATCAGATTTGGTTCCAAAATCTGTATCATTAACCCTATGACATTGGGTTTTAACCTGCAGCAGCTGAAATTCACCTTGTTATTTTCTAGGTAGATAGGCGATTTTGGCTTGACTTTCCAATTAATCCGTGTTATTTTTGTTATAAATGTGCTACTAACTTTTGCAAAGGAGATCATATCATGCATATGGCTGATGCTTTGGTTTCTCCGGCGGTCGGCGGGGCGATGTGGGCGGCCGCTGCCGGACTGACGGCTTATTCCGCCAAGAAAGTCCGGCTTGATCCGGACGAAAAAAAAGTGCCGCTGATGGGGGTGTTGGGCGCTTTTATTTTTGCGGCTCAAATGATTAACTTCACGATCCCCGGCACCGGTTCCAGCGGCCACTTGGGAGGCGGACTGCTCCTGGCCGCTTTGTTGGGGCCCTATGCCGGTTTTCTGACCATGGCTTCCATCTTGGCGGTCCAAGGGTTTTTCTTCGGGGATGGCGGTTTGCTGGCGATGGGATGCAACATTTTCAATCTCGGTTTCTATCCCTGTTTTATCGCTTACCCGCTCTTGTTTAAACCGATCGTCGGGAAAAGGCCGACACCGGGCCGGATATTGGCGGGCGCGTCTTTGGCGGCGATTGTCGGATTGCAACTGGGCTCTTTCAGCGTAGTCCTGGAGACTTTGGTTTCCGGCATCTCCGAATTGCCGTTCCGGGCTTTTCTCTGGTTAATGCAACCGGTTCACCTGGCAATCGGCATCGTCGAAGGCTTGATCACCGCTGCGGTGCTCACTTTTGTCTGGAAGGCCCGTCCGGAGCTTTTGGAAAGTACCGTCGCCGGAGCGGCTTACGGCGATCTTGACCTTAAAAAGGTATTGATCAGCCTTTCGATAGCGGCGGCGCTCACCGGCGGAGCCCTCTCCTGGTTCGCTTCAACCCACCCGGACGGTTTGGAATGGGCGCTGTTTCATGCCTCCGGAAAAGAGGAACTGGAGGCCCCGGCCGGGATTCATCAAACTATGGCCGGAATTCAAGAAAAAACCGCTATCTTGCCGGATTACGGCTTTAAAACTCCGGCGGAAAATGCTGCGGCTGAAAGCGAACCGGTGGAAAGATGGCCTGCCGTCAGCGGCGGGACGAGCTTTGCCGGATTGGTCGGCGGCTTGTTCACCCTGCTGTTGACCGGGGTAATCGGGTACGGGTTAAGGATGGTTAAAAAGAGGGGTTGAAATTTCGTTCCGGGTTCCGCGTTCCGGGTTTTGCGTTTGGTGTTTTAGTTCCCAGTTCACAGTTCCCAGTTACCAGTTTTGGGGGTTTCGTGTTCGGGCTTCGTTCCGGGTTCCGCGTTTCGTGTTTCGGGTTTAGCGTTTCGGATTTCGCGATCTGTGTTTTAGATCCCTGGTTTTGAGTTTGACGTTCCGATTTTGGTTCCACGTTCCGGGTTCCGAGTTTCGGGTTTGGTTTATGGCCTATGGTTCCAAGCTATCGTTCCGGGTTCCAAGTTTCGGGTTCCGGGTTTGATCTATAGCCTAGGGTTCCATGTCTATCGTTCCGGGTTCCGAGTTTCGGGTTCCGGGTTTGATCTATAGCCTAGGGTTCCATGTCTATCGTTCCGAGTTCTGAGTTTCGGGTTCCGGGTTTGATCTATAGCCTAGGGTTCCATGTCTATCGTTCCGGGTTCCGCGTTCCGGGTTCCGGGTTTGATCTATAGCCTAGGGTTCCATGTCTATCGTTCCGGGTTCCGAGTTTCGGGTTCCGGGCTTGATCTATAACCTAGGGTTCCATGTCTATCGTTCCGAGTTACGAATTACACATTTAGGGTTTATATGAGGAGAAGAAAGCGGAAGCAGTCCATGAACAAGTTGATCCCGGGCCGCTTCATCGACAAAGCAGTAAAAAAACTCGGAACGTTGAACGCGGAACGCGGAACGGATTGTTTGAAGGCGGGAGTTAGTAATGGCGGATTTGGCGGCTGCTTGGTATAATCTTAAATTCTTCGATGAACTGGCCGGAAGGAATAGCGTGATTCACCGGATCCATCCGGTGAGCAAATTGTTGACCACCTTGGCCTATGTAGTCTGTGTGGTATCTTTCGGAAAGTATGAAGTCCTTCCGTTGTTGCCTTTGATTTTATATCCGGTGGTATTGATCATATTGGCGGATTTGCCTCCGGGGGAGCTTTTCAAAAGGTTGTTGCCGGCCGCCCCCTTTGCGCTGGCGGTCGGAATTTTTAATCCGGTTTTTGACCGGACGCCGCTGTTGGATTGTGGAGGGTTCATCCTTACCGGAGGCTGGCTCTCCTTTGCCTCGATCATGTTCCGCTTCATTCTGACGGTGCTGGCGGCGTTGATTCTAATTGCCACCAGCGGCATCAATGAAGTGGGGCTGGCACTGTTGCAGTTGAAGCTGCCGCGAGTCTTCGTTACCCAGTTGCTCTTGCTCTATCGCTATCTGAACATTCTCATCGAAGAGACCGCCCGTACGGTGCGGGCTTATACGTTGCGTTCTCCACGGGAGAAAGGCGTCCGGTTTCAGGCTTGGGGTTCCTTGGCAGGACAATTGTTGCTGCGGACTATGGACCGGGCGGGACGGATCTACCAAGCCATGCGTTGCCGGGGATTTAACGGAGAAATCCGGCTTTACCATAACCGGCCCTTACGGTTGGCGGATTGTCTCTATTTCGGGTGCTGGTCGTTGTTTTTCGGAATAGTCCGGTATTTCGATCTTCCCGGTTGGTTGGGCCGGGTGTTAATGGGGGTAGGCCGGTGAGCCATCATTTAGTGGAAGTCAAAGATTTGGAATATGTTTATCCCGACGGGCACCGGGCCTTGGAAGGAGTTTCTTTCCGGATCACCCACGGAGAAGCGGTGGGGATCGTCGGAGCCAACGGGGCGGGAAAGTCAACTCTGTTGCTGCATCTGATCGGAGCGCTTTTCCCCAAGGTCGGAAGCGTCCGGGTGGGGGACCTGCCGGTGGTCAAGGAGACATTGCCCCAGATCCGGCGGAGCGTGGGAATGGTTTTTCAAGATCCGGACGATCAGCTTTTTATGCCGACTGTCGGCGAAGATGTAGCCTTCGGCCCGTTGAATCAGGGATTGCCCAGGCTGGAGGTTGAGCAACGGGTGGTCCAAGCACTGGAAACCGTCGGAGCGCTTCATTTGAAAGACCGGCCGCCCTACCGGCTTTCCGGAGGGGAAAAAAGAACGATAGCGATCGCTACGGTACTGGCGATGGCCCCGGATATTCTGGTGATGGACGAGCCCAGCGCCGCTCTGGATCCGGCTTCCCGCCGCAAGCTGGTCACCTTGCTGGCCGGGTTCAAACACACCAAGATCATCGCCAGCCACGACTTGGATCTGATCCTGGACCTTTGCGAACGGACCATTGTCTTAAGTAAGGGCCGGATTTTGGCCGACGGTCCGACCCTTGAAATCTTCAGCGATGAGGATCTGTTAAAGTGGAGCAATTTGGAGAAACCCTTCCGGATGCAGGGTTGTCCGGTTTGCGGGCAAAAACTATAGATTCTCCCCGGTTGTGGAAGTCACCAATTTGCAATGTTTGACTCCTTTGGCTCCACCCAACCGGTCGGCGATCGTTTGAATGGCCGCCTTCTCGCCTTTGACCACCAAAACTTCCAGGCAGTTGTGGGCGTCCAGATGCACGTGGAGCACGGAGATGATGTTCCGGTGGTACTGGTGTTGGAGATCCGTGAGTTTGCTCTCAATCTCCCGGTGATGATGGTTGTAGACCAGGGTAATGGTGCCGACGGCCGCGCCTTTCTCATTGCGCCAATCTTCCGCCACCAGATAATCCCGGATCAAGTCCCGGATCGCCTCGGAGCGGTTGGTGTAGCCTTTGGCTTCGATTAAACGGTCGAACTGCTCCAATAGGTTGAAGTCAATGGAAACGCCGAAACGTTGTAAGTTTGATTCCATGGGAACCTCCTGAATGTCCACATATAGAATTTTATTCGCCCATCATGCGGTTACTCCTTTCTTAGCCACGGTTAATTTGATGAACCTAAAAATAACTACGCAAAATAGGAAACCATGAAATTTTTTGTAAAAACAATATACATAATTAATTGTCGATAGTAGCATTGTATCGTCACAAAATGATGTGTGAGTCAAGAGGATCACATTTTCGTTATCATGTGGATCACAAATTCATTATCATTAGTGGATCACTTTTTCGATATCATGTGGATCACTTTTTCGTTGTCAATCGTAGTAAATGAAGGAAAATATGATTGTTTATCGAAAACATAATTAATCCTTTTATATCTGGAAGGATGAAACCATGATTGAAAATATAGCCGAATTAACGCTAGATGAAATCGAAAATATTGAAAAGTTAAGTATGAGATGGCTTTACCAATCCGTATTAGATTTTGGTTTCGAATCATATGTTATTTTTTACCATTCTCCTGATGATGTAAAAGATGTCGCTGAAGATGTAACAAGAGAAATTCTTGACAGATTACCGGGATTTAACATCCAGCAGAGAATTTTTGGAACTGTTGATTATAAAAAAGCTAGATATGTAATTTTACCTCATGAAATAGTAAGACAAGCCATATTTGTAGATTCAAAAGCAGAAAAGGATTCTGATAGAACTGCAACTTTACAAAAATCTCAAACCTCGATGATTATAAAACAAATTCGAAATGGTCAGGCGGTGGAAGTACAAGGTTTACTTCCATCGATATATACTCATAATAATATGCAATTTTTAACTTCTACGCTACTACTACATTATTTTTATATTGATGATGAAACTTCAGGAAGGCACATATTACAGCACATAACTTTATGTTGCATTCCAAATGGTTTATTACAGAATAGATATAATCCAACTCCTAACGACAGTTTTTGGAGAGCTGGGCGGAATGCACCAACAAGAAATGAGGAGTTTCGTGTCCGCGTAAGTTTTAATGATTTACAGCAAAAAGCAAATTGGCGAGTTCAAAGAATCAAATTTTTACCGGAAAGTAAGTCGGTTTCTTCCATATGGAACGATTAAATGGGTAGGTGAAAGCATGGAATATTTAGATATTGATCAAGTATATTTAGGTGATTCAAGAGAGTTACTAAAAAAAGTAAAGCCAAATTCTGTCGATCTGAGTATTTGGTCACCACCTTACCACGTTGGGAAAAAATATGAGCAAGAAATGCAATACGATGATTGGCTTTCTTTATTAGATACAGTTATTTCTTTACACTTTGATATTTTAAAGCCAGGTGGTTTTCTGGTTATTAATATTGCTGATATTCTGTGTTTCAAAGACGAAAAAATACCCAGAATAATGGCGGAAAATGTTAGCCGTCGAAAAGTACCGATAACTAAAGAACAAATATTAAAAACCTGGAGCGAATATCCAGGTTATAATAGAAGACAAATTGCCGAGATACTTGGATGTAGTGAACAGACAGTTGATAGGAGATTAAAAGGGAACAATATACGTGGTGGAAAATACACACCTCAGACTAGGGTTAAATTAGTCGGCGGTCTTTTAGAAGATATGGCTTATAATGCTTCTCTTTACTTATATGACCGTAGGATATGGGTAAAAGATCCGGCATGGGAAAACAGCAGATGGCATACAATATCTTATCGTGCTATAGACGAATTTGAATATGTTTATATTTTTTGGAAACCCGGCATTACTACCGTTAATCGTGAACGACTATCAAAAGATGAATGGACAAATTGGGGGTCTCGAGGAGTTTGGTTTATCCCTTCAGTACGAGCTAATGATAATCATGAGGCTAAGTTCCCTTTAGAATTACCAAGGAGAATCATTCAGTTACTCAGTGAGCCAAATGATTTAGTAATGGATTGCTTTATTGGAAGTGGGACAACTGCTGTTGCCGCAATACTTGAAAACCGTCATTTTATTGGTATAGATAAGGAACCTTCTTACGTTGAATTAGCGAGAAAAGCATGCAAAGACGCACGAATTGGTAAAATAAAGGTAGAACGACGATTACCACCTGAAAATCAAAACCTTAGTTTATTTGATAGCAAAGTGATTTAGTTATCTTAGGGCGATGTTTATAATAACATCGCTTTTTTAGCATATTAAAGAATTGAAGACACGCTCCATGGCTATTGATGGAATGGCGGTTACGCGTTTAACAAATAATTGCAATAATAGGCCTTGCGTCTTGATCGGGTAACCAACATTGTTCCGTCGCCATGGATATACTTTTTAGGATGAGTTGTTAGACTTATACCATTCCGTCGACAAACAGTTGTGGATTGAATATAAAAACGGAAATTTAACGTTGGATGAAGTATTAAACTCAAGGTTTTCAAAAACCATGTCGCAGTTGGGTGAAATTGTGGATGGCGCGGAATGGGAAAAAGAATATCGGGAATTTTTGGATATGGGACATCAATTGATCGATGGAGCGTTGGAGGTATGTCGGAGATTATCCGTATCGCATAGGCTATTTGTTATAACGAACGGTGTCAGAAAAACTCAGATAAATCGTCTAAAGCTGGCGGGATTATATGGTTTTTTCGAAGACATTTTTGATTCTCAAAGCATTGGATTCTCAAAGCCGTCAAAAGAATTTTTCAGTTATGTGATGAGACATATTAAGGATTTTAATGTAAGGGAAGCGCTTATAATCGGGGATTCTTTATATATGGATATCAAAGGCGGTCTCTTGGCGGGAATTGATACCTGCTGGTTCAATAGAAAGTCGCAGCAATGCTCTGCAGAAATTCAAAGCACCTATACAATTATAAGTTTAGCGGAATTATGCGACATTTGTGATCGAAAAAAGAGCATTATAAGTAGTTAATTTTTGAAATAATCGTCGTTGCGTCCCCACGTCCGCCTAGATGAAATTTCGGGCCTTTTGAAAATGGCTGTCTTTTAAGGGACGCATTGAGCCCGCAATCATGAAGGGCGGAAAGGATGGGATGGAACAATGGAGAAAAATCTGATCGAAATCGGTTTCTGGGGAAAAGGCAAAAATCTCACGAGGTAAACCATGTCCCACCCGACTCTCACCAAAAAACAGCTCAATGAAGCCCGCGCTAAACTCAACCGGCTCAATGACGGCCGGAAGATTCATGACGACGCTACCGCCCGCCGGTTCATTAAGGAACGGGGATTCGTATTGTTAATGCCGATCGAGGGGATTCCGCTTCCCAGTCTCTCCGCGGCGGACGATGACTTGCCGTGGCCGGGCTATAACATCACCGACCGGGCCTGGGAATGGAAGGAGACTTTGCCCGAACGGAAGCTGTGCGCTTACACCAAGCTAATCCATGGTAGGGGTACCTTCATCGATTGGGGGATCTATCCGGCCTTCCTCAAGGTATATGGACCCGACGGGGACTTGGATTATGAATATGAAAACGGTAGGTTGAACGTAGTCGAACGGGACCTCTGCCGGGTTATCCAAGATTATGGTCCGATTGATTCCCGGCAATTATGGGCAAGGGTCAAACCGATTTTCGGAGGAAAGCGAAGTCGGTTTACCGCCGCCTTGGAGCGGCTTCAATCCCGTTTCTTCATTACCGTGGCGGGCGGCTCTTTGGAAGGCTGGACCTTGCATACCTGGGATCTAGTGGAGCGGCAAGTTCCACAGGAGGTCTTGGCAAACCTTCCCGCCAAGGAAGAAGCCAGGGCGATTATCCTCGACCGGACCATCCGGAATTGTGTGGCCGTTGCCGAGGGAAAACTGCGTTCAATCTTGAAATGGCCCGTCCCGGATCTGAATCGATGCCTTGAGGCGTTGAAGCGGAAGGGGGATGTCTCCGCGGTTCGGGTGGAAGGAGAAAAGACGCCTTGGCTGATGCATGGGTGAAAAAATTTCGGGTATTCTATAAATAATTAATTCCATTAAAGGAGATGTAGAGGAATGCCCGATGTCAATTGTACCGTGAACACCTGTAAGTATTGGGAGGACGGCAATCTTTGCAATGCCCAACAGATCGTGATTCAAAACGATGAGGAGGGCGGTTTTCCGCCAAACGTTAATCTCAAGCAACTTTCAGCCACTCCGGCCCAGTCCGAGGATGAAACTTGTTGCCAAACGTTTAAATTAAAGTAGTTCAAAGAATCCCTCTCCGGAAAGAAACCGGAGAGGGATTTTTTATGAGAAAATGTCTCTTCATCAAAACGGATTCGTAAAACAGGTTATATGTGATATGTTGGCGAATGTTACTATATAACTTAGCGCTTCTAACAATGATAACACTATTTTCATTTTAAACGATACTCGATAGGGGGACAATCGTGAAAAAAATTACCGCGTTTATCGGCAGCGCTCGAAAAAAAGGAACCTATTCGGCTGTTCAGGAATTTGAAAAGAACTTAAAAAAACTTGGTGACATTGTTTTTGAGTACGTTTTTTTGAACGACTATAAGCTCGAGTTTTGTAGCGGGTGCAAGTTATGCTTTGATAAAGGCGAGGGATTCTGCCCTTACAACGATGATCGTGATGCGCTGATCGCAAAAATGGAAGAGTCGGATGGCGTCGTTTTCGCAAGTCCGAGTTATGCGTTTCAAGTTTCAGGGCGAATGAAAAATTTTATCGACCGGATCGCTTTTATCTATCATAGACCGAGATTTTTCAAAAAAACCTTCACAGCTATCGGAACGCAGTTTATCCCCTTTGGGAACCAAACTCAAAAATATCTGGAAAGCGTGGGGAATAATTTGGGTTTTGAGGTGCTAAAGGGTACAACGGTGATTATCCCTGAGCCGATACAGGAAAAACAGCTTAAAAAATTAAAAGCGAATATCAAGAGCTTATCGGAGAGGTTTTATAAAAGATTAAACATGAAAAAACCGGTTAAACCTTCATTGTTTAAGATAATGATATTTAGAATGACACGCTCGGGGCTTCAAAGCTCAGATCTAAAACTTTATGATTATGAGTATTATAAAGAAAATGGTTGGTTTAAGTCCGGCTATTATTACGATATTAATTTGGGACCTATTCAAAAAGCGGTAGGCGGATTTTCCGATTTTTTGGGGCGAAAGTTATTTAAATAGGTTGTGAATAGATAGCTGAGTGCGAGCGTTTTCGGGATTGAGCTAAAAGCCCCAAACACCTGCGGCGTTTGGGGCAAGTATCTCTATCAAACTACCCATCTTACCGGGAAAAAAGCAGCCTTATCAAGAAACCGACGATGCCGGCGGCTAAACCGCAATAGAATATTTTTACCATATCGTTTAACAGTTGCTCTCCCTTGGAGAGTTTTATTTTTTGACGGTCGATGTAAGAGTGACTTTCTCTTAAAATTGAAGCCTTCAAGCTCAGTAGTTGGGAGGTTACTTGAGAGGAGGGTTGTTGCCAGTTGTTGACCAGAAAATCATAGAACGCGTCGTATTGGGTATCGATAAAACCGTTCATGGAACTGCGGATTAGTTCCCATTCTTTGGGTTTGGAAATAAAAGACCTGACCTCTGCTAAAATATCCAGGACTTCATTCGTTAACAGCTTGACGCTCTGCTCCAGGTATTGTTCGGCGCCGGAAGGGGTTTTAGTAAGTCCTTTGCGGGCCAATTCATACCGGATTTGCTCAGTCCCGGTCTTGAGATTTTGTTCCGATTTCTCGGTCAAGGTTTTTAAATTTTCCAGAATTGTCATCTAATTTCCACCTTTATAATTTAAACTCTTAAGATCTTTTTCGGCAATTTTTTTCCATTCCTTTCTGGGGATTAAGACCTATTTAGAATAAAAGATCAGCCCCTCGATAAGGCGACTCGGTGAATCAATCGGCGAAGGAGTTTTAATAATATGTTAAATTTTTTGGACGCTTAAAAAAGAATGATAAGCGGCAGGAAAGTAGGTTAATTTATCGAATATTTGTTCGATTGATTTCGTGATTGATTACGTTAAAATAGAGATAATGATTCATCGCCAAATCAAAAACAGCCGCTTGTTGCTGAATCCCAAGGTTAAAACCGGCGGTTGACTTGAATTACAAACGATCGGCGACGGGATTTTAAGAGGTGAAATTTTGAAGAATAAATTCCGGTTTCATTCCGAATATCAACCGGCGGGCGATCAACCGGAAGCGATCGCCCAATTGACGGAGGGAATCAAAGCCGGTCTCAGGGACCAGGTTTTATTGGGCGTGACCGGTTCCGGAAAAACTTTCACCATGGCCAAGGTGATCGAGGCGGTCCAAAAACCGACTTTGGTTTTGGCTCATAATAAAACCTTGGCGGCGCAGCTTTACAGTGAATTCAAGGAGTTTTTCCCGGAGAACGCGGTTGAGTATTTCGTCAGTTATTATGATTATTATCAGCCGGAGGCTTATGTTCCGCAGACCGACTTATATATTGAGAAGGATTCCAGCATTAACGATGAAATCGACCGGTTGCGCCATGCAGCCACTTCGGCGTTGCTTTCCCGGAAAGACGTGATCATCGTGGCCAGCGTTTCTTGTATTTATGGCTTGGGTTCTCCCGAGGATTACGAAACTTTGACGCTTTCCTTGAAATCCGGGGAGTTCCGGGAACGCGACCAAATCCTCCGCCGTTTGGTGGGCATTCAGTACAGCCGGAACGATATCGGTTTCACGCGGGGCACTTTCCGGGTCCGGGGCGATGTGATCGAGATAATACCCGTCTATGGGGAGAGCATCATCCGGATCGAGCTTTTTGGGGATGAGGTTGAAAGGATTATCGAGGTTGATCCTTTGACCGGCGAAGTGCTTCAAAACTTGGAAGAGGTGGCGATTTATCCGGCGACTCACTATATCACTTCGGAAGAAAAGATGAAGGCGGCCATCGTTGCCATCGAGGCCGAGTTGGAAGAGCGGCTTCGGGAGTTGCGCGAGGCGGGTCTTCTTTTGGAAGCCCAACGTCTGGAACAGCGGACCCGTTTTGACCTGGAAATGATGACGGAGGTCGGATACTGCCAGGGGATCGAGAATTACTCGCGCTATCTGACGGGCCGCGGCCCCGGGGAACCTCCCGCCACCCTCTTGGATTATTTTCCGAAGGATTATTTAATGTTCATCGATGAGTCCCATGTGACCATTCCCCAAGTGGGCGGCATGTACGCCGGTGACCGTTCCCGCAAGGAAACGCTGGTTAAATACGGGTTTAGACTGCCGTCGGCCTTGGATAACCGTCCGCTCCGGTTTAACGAGTTCGAGGAACGGATCAATCAAGTAATCTACGTTTCGGCTACTCCGGGCCCTTATGAGCTGAAGAGGGCCGGCAAAGTGGTGGAACAGATCATCCGTCCCACCGGTTTAGTGGACCCGGAGATTATAGTCCGTCCGGTTAAAGGGCAGATTGACGATTTGATGGAAGAGATTAGGGTTAGGACGGAACGAGATGAGCGGGTATTGGTGACCACTTTGACTAAGAAAATGGCGGAAGACCTTACCGAATATTTGGAAAGCGTCGGGATTAGGGTCAGATATTTGCATTCGGAGATCGACACCCTCGAACGGGTGGTAATTTTGAGAGACCTGCGTTTGGGTAAATTCGACGTGTTGGTCGGGATTAACCTGCTCCGGGAAGGTTTGGACCTGCCGGAGGTTTCGCTGGTGGCGATTTTAGACGCGGATAAGGAAGGTTTTCTGAGGTCGGAGACTTCACTGATCCAAACGATTGGGAGGGCCGCCCGTAATGTGGAGGGGCGGGTGATAATGTACGCCGATAAGATTACCGATTCGATGCGGCGGGCGATTGATGAAACCAACCGGCGGCGTCAAAAACAGCTTAAATATAACCAGGAACACGGAATTACTCCCGAATCAGTCAGGAAAGCGGTCCGGGATCTGATCAGCGCCGAACAGGCGGCCGAGGAGAAGGTGGAGTACGAAGTCGGACGAAATCCGCAGCTGACCCCGGACGAAATCAGAGAAAAGATCAAGACTTTGGAAACGGAAATGTTAAAGGCCGCCTCCAAGTTGGAATTCGAGAAAGCTGCCGAGTTGCGGGATGAGATGCGGAAGTGGGAGAAATTTCTTAATTAGGGACGGGGTATATCGTTTCGCGTTCCGGGTTCCGAGTTCCGCGTTTCGTTTTATCGCGTTTTGGGTTTTGTGTTTTGGTTTCACGGTTTCGGGTTTGGAATTTTAGGGTTGTGGTTTCAAGTAAATTTTGGTAGGGTTTTTGGTATTTTTAGGCGGTTCAGACATCTTCGAAATAGTCTGAAGGAAGGTGAACAGGTGGGGCGGATCGAAAAATTCTAAGATATCGAAGCTTGGAAATTGATGCGAGAATTAACGAAAGAAATATACACCATAACGCAAGCGGGAGATTTTGCAAAAGACTACGGGTTGCGAGACCAAATTAGAAGAGCTGCCGTTTCCGTCATGTCGAATATAGCGGAAGGATATGAACGCAATGGAAACCGAGAGTTTCTCCAATTTTTATCGCAAGCCAAAGGTTCAATCGGTGAAATTAAAACCCATCTTTATGTGGCGTTGGATGTTGGGTTTATTTCAAATGCTGATTTTGAGCGATTATTTAATGATGCCACCAAAGTTGGTCAATTAATCGGCGGTTTGATGAAATATTTAATGGAATCGGAATTTAAAGGGAGTAAATATAAATAAGGTTTAACTCTACTCTGAGCAAAATCATTAGATTTTACGATATTCAAGTTTTGGTTTTGAGAGAATAATTAACGATTTATTTTCCGGGTTGACTCTCGAAGGATTTTAACGCGGAACGATGAACGCGGAACCCGGAACGAATTAAAGATATTTACTGGAGGATTTTTAATGTCAAGCGGTTTTATTAAGATTAAAGGGGCGCGGCAGCATAATCTTAAAAATATTGATTTGAAGATTCCCCGGGATAAGTTGGTGGTGTTTACCGGTTTGTCGGGGTCGGGGAAATCGTCATTGGCTTTTGACACCATCTATGCCGAAGGCCAGCGGCGTTATGTGGAATCATTGTCCGCCTATGCCCGCCAATTTTTGGGGCAGATGGACAAGCCGGATGTGGACTATATCGAAGGCCTTTCGCCGGCGATTTCCATTGACCAAAAGACCACCAGCCATAATCCCCGGTCTACAGTGGGGACGGTTACCGAAATCTACGATTATTTACGGCTGTTATTCGCCCGCATCGGGCAGCCCTATTGTCCCAAATGCCGTCAACCGATCCGGCAACAAACCGTGGAACAAATCGTGGATCAGGTGTTGGCATTTCCGGCGGGGACCAAATTTATGGTGCTGGCGCCGGTTGTCAGACGCAGAAAAGGGGAGTATGAAAAGGTTTTTGAGGATTTACGCCGGGACGGTTACGTTAGGGTCCGGGTTAACGGCGAGATCCACGATTTGAGCGAATCGATTAAGCTGGAAAGATACAAACAGCATACCATTGAGGCGGTAGTCGACCGGCTGGTTTTGAAGCCGGAGATACGGCAACGCCTGGCGGACTCGGTGGAGTTGGCCTTGAAACTGGCCAAGGGACTGGTGACCATCAGCGTAATCGATGGCGAAGATTATATCTTCAGTGAAAAATTCGCTTGCCCTGATTGCGGTTTTAGTTTTGAAGAGCTGACGCCCAGAATGTTCTCTTTTAACACCCCTTATGGGGCGTGTCCCGATTGCGCCGGGTTGGGGTTTAAGATGGAGATCGATCCCGAGTTGTTGATCGATAAGGAACGTTCCTTGAATCAAGGGGGAATCAGGGCGTGGAGTTCGGATGAGGAATCCTGGTCGCTGCAATACTTGCGTTCGGTGGCCCGCAAATACGGATTGGACCCGGATCGCCCCTTAAAAGAGGCTACGCCTGAACAGCTTGAAGTCTTGTTATACGGAACCAACGGCGACAAGATCGAGATTCACTATCAAGGACATGACCGGGAATTTAAGCATTTAGCCGTTTTTGAGGGTGTGGCCCGAAATTTGGAGCGGCGGTATCTCGAAACCAACTCGGAGTATATGCGCAGAGAGATCGAACGCTATATGTCGAACAAGCCCTGTACCACTTGCGGGGGCACCCGTTTAAAAAAGGAAAGTCTCGCGGTGTTGTTGGGCGGCGTCAATATCAGCCAAGTGACCTCGTTATCCGTAATTGAGGCCAAACGGTTTTTAAATAATCTTAAATTGACCGCCCGTGATGAAGCGGTAGCCAGATTGGTGCTGAAAGAGCTCAATGAACGGCTGGATTTTTTGATTAACGTAGGTTTGGATTATTTAACCCTGGACCGGGCCGCCGGTACTTTATCCGGAGGGGAGGCGCAGCGGATTAGGCTGGCGACCCAGATCGGTTCGTCGTTGGTAGGCGTGTTGTACATTCTTGATGAACCCAGCATCGGGTTGCATCAGCGGGACAACCGGCGTTTGATCGAAGCCTTAAAAGGGTTGCGCGACTTGGGAAACACGGTGATCGTGGTTGAACACGACGAGGAAATGATTCGGGAGGCGGATTTTATCGTCGATATCGGTCCGGGCGCAGGGGTCCACGGGGGTGAAATCGTTTGCGCCGGGGCGCTGAAGGACGTTCTTAATGAGCCTAAATCCATTACCGGACAGTATTTGTCGGGAGCTAAACGGATTTTAGTTCCTAACAAAAGGCGCCAACCCAACGGTAAATTCCTGGAGATTAAAGGCGCGGCTCAGCATAATTTGAAAAAAATCGACGTCAAAATTCCGTTGGGGTTGTTTGTTTGCGTCACCGGGGTCTCCGGTTCCGGAAAAAGCACTTTGGTGAATGACATTTTATACCCGGTGGCGGCGACCAAGTTGAATAAGGCTTCTACCTTGCAAGCAGGAGAGCATCGGACGATTCTCGGTCTTGAGCATCTCGATAAGGTGGTGGACATCAACCAAGCGCCCATCGGCAGGACCCCCAGATCCAATCCGGCCACCTACACCGGTGTTTTTGATCCGATTCGGGAACTGTTCGCCCAGACCCCGGAAGCAAAGGCCAGAGGGTACAAAATGGGAAGGTTTTCGTTTAATGTCAAGGGTGGACGCTGTGAAGCCTGCGCCGGGGATGGGATTATCAAAATTGAGATGCATTTTTTGCCGGACGTTTATGTGCCCTGTGAGGTCTGTAAGGGAAAACGTTACAACCGGGAAACTTTGGAGATCAAATATAAAGGAAAGACTATCTCCGAAATACTGGAGATGACGGTTGAGGAAGCATTGGAGTTTTTCTACAACATCCCGAAAATTCGCCGCAAGTTGCAAACCCTGTATGACGTGGGACTGGGTTATATCAAGTTGGGTCAGCCGGCCACCACCCTTTCCGGAGGCGAGGCCCAACGGGTCAAATTAGCCACGGAGCTTTCCAGGCGGTCAAACGGAAAGACCTTGTATATTCTGGACGAGCCGACCACCGGTTTGCATTTCGCCGATGTCCATAATTTGTTGGAGATGTTGCAGCGGCTGGTGGAAGCGGGGGATACGGTATTGGTGATCGAGCATAACTTGGATGTAATCAAGACCGCCGATTATCTGATCGACCTCGGACCCGAGGGCGGGGAAAGGGGCGGCCGGGTAGTGGCTACCGGCACCCCGGAAGAGGTCGCCCAAAATCCGAAATCCTATACGGGTCAGTTTTTGAAATCCTTGGTTTTGCGGGAAAAAGTTCCAATGGCTAAATAAGCGTAAGGGGCTGTCGTAAAATAGAGATTTTGTTGTCTATTTTTGCAACAGCTCCTTATTTCCAATTTTGGATTTCTACTATGTTTTGCTCCGGGTCTTTAGCGTAAGCGACGGTTAAGACTCCAACCCCTTCGACTGTGGTTGCGACGATTTCCCCAAGCAAACTCCCGCCGTGTTCCACAAGTTTTCGGCAATAAAACTCCACATCATCGACTAAAAAAGCCAGATGGGCCAATCCGGGCCGGTTTACGGCGGGTTGAGTATCCGAATCGATGGTTTGATTATATTGAAAAATTTCCAAAGTCGGACCATTAGGGTAACCCGGCAACCGGAGATGCACACCTTGAATCCGCGCATTTTTAAGAGCGGTAAGCCGGTCGAGCCAGTCGCCTTTGAGGTCGCGTTCGGGAGGGACGGGTTCGCAATTGAAAACTTCAATATAAAAGCGGGCCAGTTTCTTCCAGTCGCGGGCGACGATGTTGGTATGCGCGTATTTGAGCATCGTAAATCACACCTTAATAATATAATCGGTTACTTAATAAGATAAGTAGATTCTTGCTTGACCCGGCGGACTCCTTTCCAATTTCCCAAGATTATCATTTTCCCGTGAAAACGAATTATACGTTACGGTTTTCGTATCCGATTGGTTTGAGGCAATTTCTACAGCCGGATCTCCGATTTCCCCGGTATATAAACTTAGGATAATAGCCGGGGGAAGGCCTGTTCTTTTGTCACTCATATTCAGACGTAAGCATAAGCTAAACCAAAATGTGAGTGATCGAGGGATTAGGGTGGTCCAATTTTTAGCGCGATTCAACATAGTCTTCGCCGGGATTATTTGCAGCTTGGGGGCCGGACTATTAACCGGACTGGGCGCGGCGCCGATTTTCTTTAAAACCAACGTTTCCAAAAAGCTGTTGGATTGTTTATTGGGTTTCGCAGCCGGAGTGATGCTGGCCGCCACCTCATTCAGCTTGATCGTGCCGGCGATCGAAAGCGGAGGCGGCGGGGTCAGGGGCGCTACGCTGACTTTAATCGGGATCCTGTTGGGCGGCGTCTTCGTGGACCGGATCGATCATTTTTTCCCGGATACCAATCTTTATCTCGGTCCCAAAACCAACCACGACAACTTAAGAAAAATTTGGTTATTTACCTTGGCGATTACCATTCACAATTTTCCGGAAGGATTGGCGGTGGGAGTCGGTTTCGGGGACGGCAATATCGCCAATGGTTTGAGTTTGGCGATCGCCATTGGACTTCAGAATATGCCGGAGGGATTGGCGGTGGCCTTGCCTTTTTTGCGCGAGGGCTTTTCGCAAGCCAAAGCGTTTTGGATCGCATTCCTCACCGGGATGGTGGAACCAATCGGGGGTTTAATCGGAGCCGGGCTTGTTTGTGTCGCCAAACCGATGCTCCCGTTAATGTTGGCCTTTGCCGCGGGTGCGATGTTATTTGTGATTAGCCATGAGATTATCCCGGAAACTCATAAGGAGAATTCTTCCAAATTGACTACGCATTCATTGATCATCGGGTTTGTGATCATGATGTTTTTGGATAATGTGTTGGGATAATGATTTTTGAGGTTTAAATGTTATTTAGCGAGATATTTTTATAGAGTGTTAGTCGGCGTTTTTTGAATGCTTTGAAACTGGGAGACGAGCATTCCCGTTAACATTAAAAGACATCCCAGATAGCCCCTGGCTCCCAGCTTTTCACCTAAAATAACCAAACCTCCGACGGCGGCGAAGACTGCTTCCAGACTAAGGATAATCGCGGCATGGGACGGTTTGGCGTATTTTTGACCGGCCGCCTGCAGGGTGTAGGCGATCCCGACCGAGAAGATCCCACCGTAAAGAATCGGAATGACGGCGTGGCGAAGCGCGTCCCAGGCTGCGCTTTCGGTGAACAGGGCAACCGCCGTACTCAGGAGCGAGCAGGTTAGGAATTGAAAGAACGAAAGCTTGAGAAGGTCGGCTTTTTTTATGAAATTATCAATCAACAATAGGTGAAGCGCCCAGAAGAAAGCGCCCCCCAGTTCCAACAAATCCCCCCTGACGACGGAAAAACCACCGCTGACACTGAGAAAGTAAAGGCCGGTCCCGGCAATCGCCACCCCGATCCAATTGAAAAGGTGAATTTGGTGTTTTAAAAAGATACCGAGCAAAGGCACGATTACCATGTAAAGGCCGGTGATAAAAGCCGCTTTTCCGGCTTCGGTTTCGGCCAGTCCGATTTGTTGAAGGGATGAGGCTATAAAGAGAACGGTGCCGGCGATAATCCCGGCGGGTAGGGCGTTTCCCGGTTTAAAGCCGGGCTTCGGTCCGGACTTTTTAGCGGATAACACCAGCAGCGGGATTAATGAAAGGCCGCCTAAAGCGAAGCGGACGCCGTTAAAGGCGAACGGCTCCACATACCGGGCGCCGACGCGTTGCGCCACGAAGGCCAGCCCCCAAATGGCGGCGGTTAATAATAAATAAAGGTTGGAACGGAGAGTCCGGTTGCTCATGTTGTCTCCCTAATTTTCAGCGTAGTTGAATTTCTTGTTCCGGCGGCAAGGCCGACAACCGCCGTGACGGCTAGGACCTCAATCATGGCGGATATTCGACTTGATTGGGCGGTCTGTTAATTAATTCTCGTTTTATCAGTAATTCCTTTAATTTTGGATTATCTGTTTCACAAATTTAACTTAGAAGTCGAGAGGCAAAGGGTTATTAGACATAAAGTAAGAATATGTTATAATGAAAAAAACATCCGGAGGCGACTTGGATGGTTCGAATGATCGGCGCCGAATGGTGCGAAAAGTGCAAGCAGGCCAAGCGACTTTTGCAAGAGCGGGGTCTTTGGGACTTGATCGAATATGTTGATTATGATTCACTTGAAGGGAGAAGGCTGGCTTCGAAGCTGGAGGCCAAAAACATTCCATTTTTCGTCGCCGACGGCGAGTTGGTCCAATATGTCGGCGAAGTATTGCACCGTTTAACTGAAGAACGAATCAAACAGGCTTTCGGCGGAGAAGATGAATAATAAACCGCCGGCCGGATTAGGGATTGGGGAGAGTCAATGGCTGAGTTTTTAACCTTGGGAATCGAAACTTCATGTGATGAAACTTCGGTAGCGGTAGTCGCCGACGGCCGGAAAATCAAAAGCAACCTTATCGCGTCCCAGTTGGACTTACATACCAAATTCGGCGGAGTGGTTCCCGAGTTGGCGGCGCGATGCCATTTGGAAACAATGCTTCCGGTTTACCGGAAAGCCCTTGCCGAAGCCGGCGTAGAACTGGAAGCCATTGATTTGATCGCCGTAACCCAAGGCCCGGGGTTGATCGGCAGTTTATTGGTGGGAATCTCCTTTGCCAAGGGTTTGGCCCTCGCCGGAAACATTCCCCTGGTGGGAGTCAATCATATTGAAGGCCATATTTACGCTAATATTTTGGAACGTCCGGAATTGGAACCGCCCTTGCTCTGCCTTACCGTTTCCGGAGGACATACCGACTTGGTTTATATGAAGGATTGGGGGCGCTACCAGCTATTGGGCAGCACCAGGGATGACGCGGCAGGGGAGGCCTTCGATAAAGTCGCCAGAGTGTTGGGTTTGGAATATCCCGGGGGTCCGGCCATTGATCGAATCGCTAAGGGGGCCGGGGATGATCTTCAATTTATGCAGTCCAAGGCGATGGCCGGTTCTTACGATTTTTCCTTTAGCGGTTTAAAGACTGCGGTCATCAATTATCTTAACCGATTGAAGCAGAAGGGAGAAACGGTCGACATACCGTTGGTGGCCGCCAGTTTTCAAAGGACAGTCGTTGAACAATTAACGGACAAGCTATTTCGGGCGGCCCGCGAATACCCCGCCAACGCGCTGTTATTATCGGGCGGGGTCTCGGCCAATTCTTATTTGCGGGAATATTGCCGCCGGGAAGCGGACCGTTTGGGGATGAAACTGTATTATCCGCCGCTCGCTTTATGCACCGATAACGCGGCGATGATCGCCGCCGCCGGTTATTATGTTTACCGTTCCTCGGGCGCGTCAGGCCTCGATCTTACGGCCCAACCCGACCTTAAGCTGGCTGTTGTGGAAAATTAAAATTAAGGGGAAAAGTCCTTAAGCGGTTGGAGAGTTATATACAAGATCTTTTGTGGATAAATTGTGGATTATGTGAAAAACTTTTGAGAACATTTTTAAAATACCCTTAAAGCTTGTTGATAAGTTGTCGATAATGTGGAGAAGTTGCGGTAATGGCTTTTGAGGATAATGTTGCAGCTAAAGAGGTCTTGGGATGAAATGGGAAAATGTTTCCATAATTGATCTGGAGGCTAGGGTCGCTCCGGAGATTTTTGCCAGAGGCCTCGAGTATCAACAAACCGGGCATATAATACGTGCTTGCCGGCTGCAAGGGATGATCGCCGGAGAGGCGGCCGGGACCGGGGGAGCGTACCGGGTCCGGCTGACACTGGATGACGAACGGATTGACGGCGTCTGTTCTTGCCCCTATCCCGGTTTTTGCAAACATATGGTGGCCTTAGCCCTGGCCTGGATTGAAAAAAGCGTCGAATTTCTTCAATTGGATTCGTATTTAGAAAGCGCAATCAAGAATCCGGAAGGATTACCGGAACTCTTTAGCAACTTGGTCAAGGCGGATCCTTTTAATTTCCTCGATCTGGTCGCCCCGGCGGTTCCTCAAGAAGCGTTCACCAATTCCCGGAGCGTACTGAACCTAATTCGGAATACTTTTCAAGGACAACTGTTAACTCCCGAACAAATTGAAGGCCGTTGGGAAAGGGTCAAACGGATCGCGGAACTGATCGGCCAGGCCGTCGCCAGGCGGGAAAATGAAGCCCCGCTGTTATTGGGAACTCTCTTGCAAGGAGTTGCCGGCTCTTTCCGGGACTACCCCGACCGGCTGCTCGAGAAACTCTTCCGGGAACTGCTGCCGTTGGCGAAAGAGCTGCAGAGGGGTTGGACATGGGAGGAAATCCTACCTCTGGTGGCGGTTTTATGGGAGCTTTACAATGATCATTCCCTTTGGGAGTTGGCGGATGCGGTTCGCCCGTTATTGGCGGATTTTTATGGGGTGAACCCGGAATGGTTCCTCGAAAAGCTGGCGGCTGTCGAATGGCGAAATTTAGAACGTCCGCAATTAATCTTGCTTTATGAGTTTTTGGCTCCGGCAGCCCGGGACGCCGCCGCGCCGGACGAGTATTTCCAGCGGGTGGCCGCGGTTTTGAATGAAACCCCGGAAGGCCAATTATGGCTGATCGACCGGGTGGTCGAAGATGACCCGGACCGGGCTTTTCAAATGGCCAAAGCGGGAATCCGCAACTGCAGCCGGGAGCTTAAGCAGGCGTTCCGGGAGCGGCTGATCGGGATTCATCTGCGGCGGGGAGAGAAGAAACAGGCGGCGTCTTTGAGTTTTATCCAGTTTCAAGAAGCGCCCAATCTTGAGGAGTATCATCGATTAAAGGAATTGCTCGCCGGGGACCGCAAGGAGTTTCTGGTTTACCTTAAAAAAATGGAACAGCTGATTGAAGGCGAAGGTCTGGACCGGTTGGCGGCGGAGATCGCTTTTGAGCAAGGCGATTGGGTGAGGTTGGCGGGAAAGCTGGAGCGGCTGCCGCCGGGGCATCCTTGTTTTAAGGGATTGGCCAAGCGGTTGATGACTGAGAATAGCGCGGCCCCAAAGGAGATTTTTCAGGCGGTTATCGACCGGTTGCTCGCCGGCGGCTACGGCGATTGGGGAACTGCTTTAAGTTTGTTGGCGGCATATAAAAAGCTGTGCCTGAAAAATTCCCGCCGGGAGGAGTGGGACGGCTACCGGACTGCTTTAAACGCCGCCTACGGCGAGAACCGGAAGTTTACCAGAAAATTTGGCGCGGTTTTAACGGGGTGACCGGTTTCGGAAAGTGGTTATTGACTGGGACGCTCCGGAAAGGTATACTAGTTTATAGATTGCGGCAGATGAAGAGGAAGCAGGCTGTTGACGGCTTCAAGAGAGGAAAGGGCGCTGGGATCTTTCCAGTACGGACAGCTGAAACCGCCTCGGATGCTCCGGCGAAAAAGCTTGTCAGCGCAAGTCGGCGGCGGGCCCCGTTATGGCCGATTCGAGTGGGCTATTGGAGCCAATAAGGGTGGAACCGCGGTTAACCCCGTCCCTTTTTCGGGAGTGGGGTTTTTTTAATCGCTGATGACCGCTGATTATAACGCTGATTACGCAGATGGCACAGATGGCGCTGATTACCGCAGATGACGCTGATGATTTTGTTGGATGTTTATGGCGTGTGATACATTGCGCTGATTACATTAAATCAGATTAAGTGAAAAGTTGATAAGGGACAAGGAGAAACATGGTCAAGGATTATTGCGCGGGCGGGTTGGTTTTTTGCGATGGCAAGTTGCTGGCTTTGGAGCGGTACAACAATGTCTGGCTTTTTCCCAAAGGCCATATCGATCCCGGCGAAACGGCCGCCGAGGCGGCGGTGCGGGAAGTAAAAGAAGAGTCGGGACTTACCGCCCGGATCATTGAGGAACTGGGGACTACTTCCTATAGTTTTTTTGAGTCCGGAGTCGAGCATTTTAAAACCGTGGTTTGGTTTTTGATGGAAGCGGAGCCGGGAACGATAATCCCGGAAAAGGATTTTTTCACCGACTATCGGCTGCTCTCCGAGGGGGAACTGGACCGGCTGACTTTTGAGCCGGACCGGAAAATGGCCCTGAGAGCCTTTTACAGGTATCAAAAATGGAAGGAGAAAGGAAAATGAGAGTGATTTTTCCGGACAAAAGCGTCAGGGAGTATCCGGACGGCGCCACTCCCCTGCAAGTGGCGAAATCCATCGGTCCGCGTTTGGCTAAAGAGGTAATCGCCGCGTCGGCCGACGGCCGGTTAATCGATTTAAACCAGCCTTTGGAGGGCGAGGTCGAGTTGCGGTTGATTAAACCGGAGGACCCGGAAGGGTTGGAGATTATCCGGCATTCCGCGTCTCATGTGATGGCCCAAGCGGTCTGTAATCTTTTCCCCGGCGCGAAGCTGGCGATCGGACCAGCGATTGAGAACGGGTTTTACTATGATTTTGATCTGCCGCAGCCCTTGACCGCGGAGGATTTGCCGAAAATTGAAGCGGAGATGGCCAAGATCATCGCCGCCGATCTGCCTTTTGAACGGTATGAACTGAGTAAGGAAGAGGCTTTAAAGCGTTTTCGCGAAACAGGCGCCAAATATAAGGAAGAACTGGTGGAAGGGTTGGAAGACGGTTCGATTTCCTTTTATAAGCAGGGGGATTTTAACGATCTCTGCCGGGGGCCGCATTTGCCAAGCACCGGACGGATTAAAGCCTATAAGCTGATGTCCGTGGCCGGGGCCTATTGGCGGGGGGATTCCTCCCGGGAGATGCTGCAGCGGATTTACGGGACCGCTTTCGCCACCAAGGCGCAGTTGGATGAGTATCTGAAATTCCTCGAGGAAGCCGCCAAACGGGACCACCGGAAACTGGGGAAGGAGTTGGACCTCTTTTCCATCGACGACCAGATCGGCGGCGGCTTGGTGCTCTGGCATCCCAAGGGCGCCAGGATCCGGCATGAGATTGAGCAGTTCTGGAAAGAAGAACATTACAAGAATGGTTATGAGTTGGTTTATACGCCCCATATCGGCAAGGCCAACCTTTGGGAGATCAGCGGCCATCTGGGCTTTTACCAGGAAAACATGTACGCGCCGATGGAGATCGAGGGGCAGCCGTTTTACGTTAAACCGATGAATTGTCCGTTTCATATCGCCATTTACAAGAGCCGGGGCCGTTCCTACCGGGAATTGCCGTTCCGCTGGGCGGAGCTGGGCACGGTCTATCGTTATGAGAAGAGCGGCGTGTTGCATGGTTTGCTCCGGGTGCGCGGTTTCACCCAGGACGATGCCCATATTTTCTGCCGACCGGACCAGATGCCGGAGGAGATCGACCGGGTTTTGAATTTCTGTTTGAAGATGATCCGTTCCTTCGGATTTAAAGATTTCAAGCTTTATTTGGCGACCCGTCCCGAAGGATCCGTCGGCGAGCAAGACCGCTGGGACGCCGCCACCGAAGCCTTGAGGCAGGCGATCGCCAAGACCGGCCTTCCCAGTGAAGTTGACGAAGGCGGCGGCGCTTTTTACGGGCCGAAGATCGACCTGAAGATCAAGGACGCCTTGGGCCGGGAATGGCAGTGTTCCACCATTCAATTTGATTTTAACGAGCCGGAACGGTTCGATCTGACTTATAAAGGAAGCGACAGCGCGGACCATCGCCCCTATATGATTCACCGGGCGCTGTTGGGATCAATGGAGCGGTTCTTCGGGGTGCTGTTGGAGCATTACGAAGGGGCGCTGCCGGTCTGGCTGGCCCCGGTCCAAGCGCTGGTGCTGCCGGTGTTGCCGGAGAATCAAGAGTATGCCCGGTCGGTGATGGAAGAACTGAGGCAGCGCGGGATCAGGGCTGAGATTGATTTCCGGAATGAAAAGATCGGGTACCGGATCCGGGAAGCGCAGTTGCAGAAGATCCCGTATATGCTGGTGGTCGGCGAACGGGAGGCCGCCGAAGGGACGGTGGCGGTCCGGGCCAGGAAAGAAGGGGATCTGGGCCCGCGGAAGTTGGAAGAGGTTG
>JAAYHS010000193.1 GCA_012735315.1 Bacillota bacterium
AACCCAAAGAACACAGTTTCATTCCAAGTCCGATCGCCAGATGGGTTTTACCGGTTCCGGGATTGCCAACTAAAATCACATTTTCCCGGTTGTTCACAAATTGTCCTGTTGCTAACTGCCAAACAACGGCGGGGTCGACTTTGGGAAGATTGCTGAAATCGAAACTATCAAGCGATTTGGGATAGGGAAATCCCGCCGCGCGAATCCGGCGTTTCTCTTGGTTTTCCTTGCGTTGCTCCAGTTCAAGCGCTAAAAGTTTAACCAGAAAATCTTCATATCCCCAACCCTGTTCCTGAGCGAGCCGCAAGGTTGTTTCATAGCGCAGGAAAGTCGGCAATTTAAGCTGTTTGGCATAGATTTTGATCAATTGGCCCGGAGTGGAGATCATATGCTCTCACCTCCGAGCAAATAGTCATACCCGGCCAAATCAACCGGTTTTACGTAAATGTCTCTGGGGTTGGGCAGATATTCCCGCTTGCCGGTTTTCAGGTAAAAAAGGACGCTCTCGATGTTGTACTGACGATTATCAATAGCCTGCCTAACTGCTTGCTTAACCGGTTCCATACCGCAATCGACGATTAAACGCAGTATTTTTACTAAATCGTGATTGCTTCCCGGCAACCGGTCCGCCAATTGAAAGATTTCTGCCGGGAGGTTGGCTTGTTTGACCGGACGGGCATTTCTAATCGCCCGCGGCCTTTGCTCCAAAAGCCGGATGTAATGCTCAAGTCTAAATTTCGTCTCATCTTTAGAGTAACTTCGCTCATGAACTGCCACCACTTGACCACGGTATTCGACTCTTACGGTTAAGCCGGTTCCCTTGACTGTTACTTGTTTGCCGGCCAGTTCCACCGGAACCGAGTAGCGATTGCGGCCGAATTTTACCGTGGCGTAATAATCAACCGGGGCCAGTATTTGTCTTGCATAATCAAACCGGTAACCCGGAAGGGGTAAAAGACTCTTTTTTTCGACCTCCAGCGCTTCGCCAACGGTTTGGGACCGCCCCGGGATCCGGTGGTTTAAGTACTTTAGGCAGTGGTCCAATAAAAGCCGGTTCAATTCAGCCCAAGACTGAACACGCGGAACCGGGACAAAGACGTTACGGCGGATATACCCAACCAGGTTTTCGACCAGACCTTTCTCGTGGGCTTCACCGGGGTTGCAGAAATCGGCTTGGAAGGCGTAATGGGCTCTTAAGTCCCGGAACATGTCCTGCTCGGCCACAACATGACGGCCCCAGCCTTCTTTAACGGCGGTCTTCACGTTGTCGTAGATGTTCCGGCCGGTCACACCGCCAAAGTATTCTGCGGCCAAAACGTGGCCTTCCAAAAATGATTCCTGGTTTTGTGCCGGAAAGGCATACGCAAAGGGAGCGCAACTATAACATAACCGGACACAAAACAACATGGCTTTGGTCTTTTGACCGTTCAAATAAAACGTGGCTTCGCCCCAGTCGACCTGGGCGGCTTCGCCGGGTTCGAAGCTCAACGGGATAAAGACTTGTTTCGGAAGTTCGCATTTGATCTGATGTACCGCCCGGCGGACTGTCGATTCAGCGCCTGTAAAAGCTTTTTCTGCTACTAACCGGTCATAAATACGTTTGGCGGTATGATGTTGTTTCTTCGGAGCTTCCCGGTCTTCTTTGAGACAGTTTTCGATAAACTCTTTTACTTCGGGAGTAATTACTGTGGGTTCCCGGTGGTATGGTTTCCGTTCCCATGGGACTTGCTTGCCTTCGCAATATTTGATCACGGTATTACGCGAGATCCGCAGCCTTCTTGCAATCTCCCGCTTTGGTAGGCCTTGCGCTATATACAGGTGTCTGATATTCTGATATTGATCCACTTCAATCTTCATCTCCTTTTTACCTCCTGTTTCCAGTATCGGGATTGACTTCGGAATGGTAGCGCCGGGTGTGAAAAAGATCGAGCTGGCGCCGGATAAAGATTACGCTACGCACCGGATTAATGAGAATACCATCGCGTTATATGTATCAACCGAT
>JAAYHS010000194.1 GCA_012735315.1 Bacillota bacterium
AAAAGTCTTTTTTTCAAAATATTGAACGAGAAATCCGAGGATCAGTCCGTAAATAATTGAATTAAAGGAATTCGCCGCTGAAGTCGCCAGGTTATTATGGAGCAAAGCTTTGATTTGAAATCCCGCCACCGCCGCGCGAATCGCAAACCAAACTATTCCTCCGTAGAGGGCGCCCCATAAGAGACGGCGTTTTAAATTCAAACGTTCAACAAGGTAAACGAAGATTGTGCCTAGCAAAATACTAAAAACGATTTCGAAAAAAAACGAAAAACAAGTCTCCCAAAAACCGTGAGGATGTCGCCCGAACATTACTATACCGGCATAATCCCAAAAGGTAAGGTCGGTTTTTTTAAGAACATTATGAAAAATCGAGTCGGGAACATCCTTCAAGATGCCCGCTATCGTCCCGGCAAGAACTCCGTTAATGATTTTTTGTTCCATTTATAAATCCCGGTAATAAAGAATTTTTAAATATCGGATTGTCCTATTTTGTCCATTTAAAAGAAGAATATGAGGTGAAAGAGGTTTTAAAAATATATAAAGCCGGTATTAAGCCGGCCTTTTCCTCAGGGTGGACATCTCTTTTTCCCGCATGCTTAACCAAACCGCGTAGGACTTTAAGTACATCAATTCAGCCTGCCGGTATTCTTCGGAAAGGTTTATTTGATCATTATTTTTTGATTTCTGGTTCATAGCCGCTTCTCTCCTTTGTTCATATTTTAATCAAAGGCTATTATTTTAAGGGTTTGACCGGTTTTTAAACATGAATCTTGAAGCTGATTGGCCTCTTTTAGCTTGGCGATAACATCACGGGGGTCTTTTTCGGGAGCTATCCGCCGCGCGATCGACCACAGGGTTTCGCCCCTCCGGACCGTAAGCGTACTTACACTATTTTCGGAAGTAGCTTTAACGGCATTAGTCAGATACAAACCGAAAACTACTAAAACCATTAAACAAACTGCGCAATTGGTCAAAAATTTTCTGAGCGACCAGCGAAATTTCTTCCTGCGGATAATGATGACCATTACTCTCACCTCTCGACTCCAAACGTATGTTTGCTTAAGTCAATTTTAACACGAACACATGTTCTTGTCAATAAAAAACGAACAAGTGTTTGTATTTAATTTAAAATTGTGTTATAATGAGAACAAATTAGGAGCGGGGTGGTTGCGAATGGAAGAATTAACTGCCAGACAACGGGAGATTCTGGATTATATTAAAAAAGAAGTCCAAAAAAAAGGATATCCCCCTTCGGTTCGGGAAATCGGGGAGGCGGTCGGCTTAAGTTCCAGTTCATCAGTGCACGCCCATTTGGAAAAACTCGAGGAAATGGGATATTTACGAAGAGACCCAACCAAACCGAGAGCCATCGAAGTATTAACGGCCGATTCTCCAATTAACGCTTTTGACGGGTTCAAGGGGCTTCGGTATGTTCCGGTTGTCGGAGCCGTAACCGCGGGAGCGCCGATCCTCGCCGAACAAAATATTCAAGATTACTTCCCTCTCCCCAAAGATTTTTCAAGCGCAGCGGAAGTTTTCATGCTGAAAGTACGAGGCGACAGCATGCTTAACGCCGGTATTTTCGACGGCGATATGGTCATCGTAAACAAGGAATCCACCGCAAATAACGGAGATATCGTCGTCGCCTTATTGGGCGAGGAAGCCACCGTTAAAAGGTTTTACAAAGAAACAGCCCATGTGAGGCTCCAACCGGAAAACGAAAAATATGAACCGATTCTCTCCCCCGACGTTCAAATTCTGGGGAAAGTCGTCGGATTAATCAGAAAAATTAATTAAGCCGCCTTCATTTGCGAAGTCGGCTTTCACGATCACTGCATGCAACAGTCGACTGCTTGTTGGTCGACGGTATTCAGCAATTGATAAAGATCATGATTATTGGTTTTATGCTCTTTTAAACGGTCGGAATCGATCCCGATAATATTGAAAAACATTTCCAGCGCCTGAGAACGGCCTCTGATCACCGGATCATCGTTCCTTTCGGATAAGCTGCGATATTCATTAAAAGCGAAAACACACGCATTTTCGATATCGGACGTTTCGATAAGTTCGATCAACTTGTTATAAATCTCACGTCTCGCCTCAGCGTGTGCTTTCCGGGCTTCGTAATATTGGGTTTGCTCGTTGATTAACAACTCCTGCTTGGCAATCCCCTTGCACCTTTTTAAAGCGCGCAAGAGATCGTCCGCAGCAACTTGAACCATGGAGAACCCCTCCCTTATCTATTAATCATTTCCACCAAGAAATTAGAGTCTTAATAAAGGATTCGCTTCCTGGATTCTAAATCCTCTTTATTAAATATATTTATTGCCGGATAATTTGAAATACTCCCTTGAAAAATATTCCAAATTCAATAATAAATTATGCTTCATCGGACAGCAATTTCATTTTTTTGTCTAAATCCCTGAGATATTGATAATCGGTTATATCCGGGTTTAACGGTGTAATCGATATGAAACCGTCGTTGACGGCTTTAATGTCCGCGTTTTCGTTTTGTTCGAATTCCACCGGGTCGCCGCCAAGCCAAAAATAAGTTTGACCGCGAAGGTCTTGCCTGGCTTCAAAAACATTTCGGTAAATCATTTTGCCGAGTTCGGTGAATTTAACGCCCCGATATCGACCGTTAATAGCGGATGGCGGGAAATTGATATTTAAAACCGTGTTAACGGCTAATTGGCTCAGCGGCTCGATTTTTGCGGCAATAAACGCGGCGGCTGGAGTGAAATCTACTTTCCCGAAATCTGCCAAGGAAACGGCCAGGCTGGGGGTTTGACAAAAGTAACCTTCAATGGCCGCCGAAACGGTTCCGGAGTAGAGGACATCGTTCCCCAAGTTAGGACCGCGGTTGATCCCGGAGATGATCAGTTGCGGCGGATTATCTTTTAACAAATATTCGATCGCTAATTTGACGCAGTCGGCGGGAGTGCCGTCGATCATCCATTGGTTCTCGCTTTTAACGGTATATCTTAGCGGTTGATGCATGGTAATAGCATGACCGATGGCGCTTCGTTCCCGGTCCGGCGCTGCGATGCTTACTTGGGCTTTGTCTTTTAAAAAAGAGAATAAGGTTTGTAGACCATCGGCATGGAAGCCGTCGTCATTAGTGAGTAAAATATGTATTTTAGCTGACATTTTTAATAAATTTTAGGCGTAATCACTCTCGGCCGACTGATAACGCGCAGTTTTAACCCCCTTCATGAGTATGAACGGTCTTCTTTTCTGATATTCTTTCCAAAATGTCGTTGGAGGTTTTGGCGATCATTTTTTTGCAAGATCTAATGAGTTCGAATAAGGGTTCCAGATTATCGGTGCCGCAAATATTCTTCAAAGCTTCAATACAGAGATGGCGATGGTCTTTTTGTTCAATCATCATCGCCACCAAAGGTTCGATGGCCCGGTCGTCCCCGAAGCAGCTTAAGGCCATTATCGCCGCGGTTCTAACATCGTGGCTCGGATCTTGCAACGCTGAAATTAACGGCAAAATACTGGCCGGATTTTTTAGTTTTCTAAGCGCCTCGGCGGTTTCGTATCTAACATTGGCATCGGAGTCTTTTAAAGCTGAAATTAACGAGTCGCACACCCGGGGGTCGCCTAATTCGCCCAACAGTTTCGAAACTCGACGCCGAATCAGCGGGTTGTGGTCGTTTAAAGCTCTTAAAAGCTGATTAATCACCAAATTCGGAGCAAAATGCTTCAAAGACGCCGAAACATTAAAACAAACATAATGGTTTTCATCGGCCAGGGCTTTAATCAAAGGAATAATCGCGCGTTGGTCGCCGATCCGCCCCAAAGCTTCCGCCGCCCATCCGCGAACGTGTTCATCCTGGTCGTTTAAAGCTTCGATGAAAAAATCCAGCGACTTATCCAACCCGATTTTACTCAAACCATAAACGGCACTGCGCCTGACGGTCCGATCGCCTTCGATAAAGGCCATTTTTAAGACGTCGATTACTTCTTGGCGTAATGCCTCGAGCAATTTTTTATTCTCCTCATTCTGGTCGAGGGTCTCAATGGCGGCTGATTCAACTCTCTCAAGAAAATCAATCAGATTATCGATCCGCTGTGACTGCAAGACCATCAAAACAGCCCCCTTGCGGCTTTTTGATTTATTCTTTCGTTAAATTTCTCGATTTGCAATGCGGACATTGGTCGGCTTCCCAGAGAACCGGTTCATGACAGTTTAAACATTCACGTTTGGCGTTTTTTTGACAAAAAGGACAAATAAATAAAGTCTCATGAAATTTTTTATTACAGTGAGGACATTTCAAAAGGGCGCCTGAAGGTCGAGCGATCAAATAGATGGCCGATAAAACGACTGTCATGATAATAGCGGCGGGCAACGGCGATAACAATATGATAAACGGCGCAAACGTCCAAATCAACCAGGAAAAATCCCTGGCGCGCGAATCATGATAAAGCCAGATCCCCAACGGCAAGGCAATAATGATCTTAATGGCTATTTCAATCAATCCCATTAATACTCCCCCGGTTATTAGGTTTTAAAATAAGGAGATTAAAAAACGAAGAAAATAGGTGTATTTTTAAACGTTAAATTTTTCTCTGTATATATTTTCACCTTTATCTATGCTATTCCTGCCTATAAAATAAAAAATAAGATCTTGACTTTTAATTAGAACAGCATCTCTCTTGGTAAATCCGGGATAATGAAAGTTTAATTTGGGTATAGGAAATTCCGCCTTGCAAAAACGCAATGTATGGGGGCGTTAAGGGGGCATCTGCTGAAAACTCGCTGGTTGCGCCGGAAATAAAAGCGCCGCCTCCCATAATCACTTGATGATGGTAACCCGGCATTGGGGCCGGTTCAGGGGTTAGGTAGGAATCGATCGGAGAGTTTTTTTGAACCGCTCGGCAAAAATGAATCAGGTCGTCGGCATTATCGAAATAAATTTTTTGAATGGTATCGGTTCGATGAGCCTCCGGGAGCGGGGCCACCTTGTACCCGGCGGTTTGAAACAACTTGGCCGCCAATACCGCGCCTTTAATCATTTCGCTTACTCGATGAGGGGCTTCAAAAAAGCCTTGAAAAAAAAGACGCCAGTTTATTAACGACGGTCCGATCGCCGAACCGATTTTCGGAACATAGAGCCGTTCGGCCGCTTTTTCAACTAATTCGACGCGCCCGGCGATATAGCCGCCGCAGGGGGCCAGACAACCGCCGGGATTTTTGATCAAAGAACCGGCGATCAAGTCCGCTCCGGCCTCAAGAGGTTCTTGATCTTCCACGAATTCACCGTAACAGTTATCGACGAAAATGATGATATCGGGTTTAATTTCTCTAAGCTTTTCAAAAGCGGTTTTTAAAGCGGCGATCCCGAAGGAATCGTGTTCCGCATAACCGCTGGAGCGTTGAAAAGACACCATTTTAGTCTTGGGAGACAGCGCTTCGGCGATACTCTCGTGATCTAGAGAACCATCCGGATTTAAGGGAATAATTTTCACTTCAAAACCGCCGGTGCTGCTGGTGGTCGGATTGTGTCCGGCTTCAATCCCCAAAACGCCCAGCAATGTTTCGTAGGGGACGCCGGTAGCGATAATTAATTCGTCATTAAAAGTTAAATTACCCAGCATGGCGCAGGCAATGGCATGAGTTCCGGAAACCAGTTGCTGCCGGACCAAAGCTTTCTCCGCTTTAAAAACTCGCGCGAATACGTTTTCCAACGCATCGCGCCCCAGGTCGTGATAACCATAGCCGGTAGTGGTCTGAAAATGATGGGCGCCTATTTTTTCCGCTTGAAAAGCATCGAGCATGATTTGTTGATTATGGAAAGCGATTTGGGAAATCCTCGCAAATGTAGGTTGTAATTCGGATTCAACTCTTTGAACTAATTCTAACACTTCAGCTGATAATTCCATTGATCTCTTCCCGCTCCCGTTTCGGATAACTGCCTAAAATTTTTTTCCAACCGCCGGAATTCCGAATTTGGAGTTCGATGTTGCGTAAAGCGGCTTGGATTTCCGGCTGCGACTTATGACCGATAAATTCATAAATCAACACATATTCCTGAGGTTTCACTTTATAAGGCCGGGACTGAACGAAGGTTAAATCCACTTTTGCCTCGGCCAAATACTTGGCGGTCTGATACAACTGACCGGGACGATTTTCGCCATAGCGGACCGCTAATAAAGTTCGATCATTACCGGTCGGCGCCGAGTCGGTCTGCGAACATACCAAAAATCTGGTTTCATTGAAGGTATAATCTTGAATCTCGCCTTGATAACAGACCAGTCCCCGGGAACGGGCGGCGGTGGGACTACAAATCGCCGCCGCCTTGTGGTCATCAAGAACCAGTGCGGCGGCTTCCGCGGTGGATAACAGCGGAATCAGCGAGGCGTTTGGAAAGGATTTCTCAAGCTGGTTTTGGCATTGACTAAGAGCCGAAGGATGGGAATAAATCCGTTCAATCCGCTCCCAGACCACCTCCGGAGCCGCCGCCAAACAATGAGTTATCGGCAAATGAATTTCGTCGCATACTTTAACGAAATCCTGAAACTCGATTAATGCGTCGAAAGTTGTCCCGATAAGCCCGTCGATCATATTCTCCGCGGGAATCACCGCGTAATCGGCTTGATAATCTTGGACCAACTGCAGCGAATTATTGATGGTGGTAAAGATCAGTTCAATCTCGGAGGTTGGCAAAGCCAATCGTTTACCAAATAATAAAGCGGCCTCTTCGGAGTAAGTTCCCCGCGGCCCCAGGGTAGCGATTTTCAAATTAATACTCCTCTATTCTTTTCTAGGATCAATAGCCAAATCCGCCTTGAGTCTTGAGAGGCTGACGAAATCGCGCAATTTTGGAGCGCGCAATTAAGCGCGTATTTATCGGTTTGCGCCGTAACGTTAGAGGCATGGCGCAGTTCTTTTATAAGTTAGTTAGGTTTAAAGCAGCCAGCGGCCTTCAAAGACGGCGACCGCGGGTCCGGTCATGAAAACGTGATTGGAAGCCTCATCCCACTCGATCCTCAGTTCTCCGCCTAATAATTTTACCGTTACCCGGCGGTCGGTCAAATTATTTAAAATTGCCGCCACTACGGAAGCGCAAGCCCCGGTCCCGCAAGCCAAGGTTTCCCCGCTTCCCCGTTCCCAGACGCGCATGGTTAACGAATCAGGACCGTTGACCTTTACGAACTCCACGTTCGTTCTTCTGGGAAATAGCGGATCTTTCTCAATGACCGGACCGTCGCTTAAAACCATCTCGTCGGTAATTTCCGGGACGAAGATCACACAGTGGGGATTCCCCATCGACACCGCGGTAAATTGGTATGTATGATCGTTGACGGCAATCGTTTCTCCTTTGATGATCCGGGAAACTCCGCCTACCGGAATCAAGTCGCTTTGAAGAATCGGTTCCCCCATATCAACCGTGACTGCGGATACTTTACCGTCGTTGACTTCAAGATTGAGCCGTTTGATACCGGCCAAAGTTTCCACTGTTATATTTTTTCGATCAACAATCCCATGTTCATAAAGGTATTTTCCGACGCACCGAATCGCATTGCCGCACATTTCCGCTTCACTGCCGTCCGCGTTAAACATTCTCATTCCGGCGTCGGCTTTCGTAGACGGCGTAATTAAGACCAAACCGTCGCCGCCGACGCCAAAATGCCGGTCGCTGATTCGAACGGCCAATCTTTCCGGGGCATCGATTTTTTCTTCAAAAAGATTAACATAAATATAGTCGTTACCGATGCCGTGCATTTTTGTGAATTTCATAAACATGACTCCCGTTCAATTGGTTGCTATTCTTCTTTCTTTTCGCTCTGTCCTAATTCAGGTATCGGCCGGGCGGGAATAATGGTGGAAACTGCATGTTTATATACCATTTGCTGTTTTCCTTCACTGTCGAGGATAATGGTGAAATTATCAAAACCTTTTACAGCGCCGCGCAACTGAAAGCCGTTAACCAAATAAATCGTGACCGCGATTCCTTCTTTGCGTACTTGGTTTAAAAAAGCATCCTGCAAATTGATTACCGGTTTATTCATTATTTTTACCTCCACCAAAGAAACTAGTCGCCATATCTTATTCGACGTCCTTACCTAATCTACCTTCAATGTAATTTAAAATATCCCCAAAAAATTCCTCCGAATTGCCCGAAACATTAAAATGATAATCAACCGGTTCTTTCCGAAACCAAGTTAACTGACGTTTGGCATAACGACGCGTTTCTTGTTTAATCGAAGCGATCGCTTCCTCTAAAGTCAGTTTTCCTTGTAAAAATAAATTGATTTGTTTATAACCCAAGCTTTGCATCGGTTTTAAATCCGGAGAATATCCCCGTTCCAGTATGGAGCGAACTTCATCGATTAAACCGTCGGCGATCATCCGATCAACGCGTTTCTCGATCCGGTCGTATAGTTCGTTCCGTTCCCGGTTTAAAAAAATATAAATCAGCTTATATTTAAAACGAATGCTTCGATTCTTTTGTAAACTGGAGATCGGGACGCCGGTATTGATAAAAACCTCCAACGCTCTAATCAACCGGCGCCGGTCGTTGGGGTGAATTTTTGAAGCCGCCTCCGGATCCGACTCGCGCAGACGTTGGTGTAAATAATTGACGCCGAATCGTTCGGCTTGCTCGTTTAGTTCCCGGCGCAAATCGGGGTCGGGTTTTCCCGGTCCGAGGTCGAAGGCCTGGATGCAAGCCCGGATATAGAGGCCGGTCCCTCCTGTTACCAAAGGTATTTTTCCTCGGTGATAAAGCGAAGCGACGGTTGCTTCAAAATAAGCTTTATAATCGGCGACTGAAAACTCTTGATCCGGTTCAACTAAATCAAGCAGATGGTGCGGAACCGCCTTTCGTTCCTCTAAACTTGGTTTGGCGGTTCCGATATCCATGTACTTATAAATCTGCATCGAATCCGCGGAGACGATTTCAGTATTAAGCCGCCGGGCTAATTTAAGCGATAATTCGGTTTTACCGACTGCGGTCGGACCGGCCAGGATAATTAAAGGATTCATCGCTATCGCCTTTGAAACTTTTTGGCCATTTCTTCTTTACTAATCCGGAATATCGTCGGGCGGCCGTGGGGACAGGTGTAAGGGTTTTCGCATTTAAACAGGTCTTTTATTAAAGCTTCCATTTCCAAATGATTGAGGTTATCCCCGGCTTTAATCGCGGTCCGGCAGGCCATGGTCGTTATGAAAGCTTCTTTTATTTCAGCCGGATTTTTGAAAGTTTCAAACTCCAGAAACTGATCGACCAGATCCACAATTATTTGTTGATAATTTAAATTGAGCAATGATAACGGAACGGTTCGTATTATAATCGTCTGTCCTCCGAAGGTTTCGATCTCAAATCCGAGTTCCACGAAGAGCGGCAGTCGATCGGCGACTACCTTGAATTGGGCATAATTTAGATTAACCGTTTCCGGGATTAATAATGCTTGAGCTCCTAGAAACTCTTTGGTCCGGTTCATATAACGTTCAAATAAGATTCGTTCATGGGCGGCATGCTGGTCCACGAAGAGCAAACCTTTTTTATCTTGAACGATCAGATAAGTATTGTCGACCGCCTTGGGGAAAACGTAAAAATCTTGAAGAATCGCAGTTTCATTCGGAAGCGGCGCGACTGTGGCGGCCGTTTGGTACTCGGCGTCGGGAAGCGACCCTTCGCCAACTGCCAGAACTTCTTCCGGCCCGGCCTGAAGTTCGCGGTAATTAATGGCTAAATTTTCAGCGGTTTGAACTTTTTCGGATTTGACAACCGGAGTTTGGTATTTCAAAGCCAAAAGGTCTTCCTCGGGAGCGATCCATTCCGAAATTAGCGAGTTGTCGACTAAAGTCTTGCGGATCGAATGATAAAAAGCTTTGAATAACTCCGAATCATTTGAAAAACGAACTTCCATCTTGGTGGGGTGAACATTGATATCCACGGTTTCCGGGTTTATTTCTAAGAAAAGAAGCACAAACGGATATCTGGCGATGGGCAGCAGGGTGTGAAAAGCCTTCTCCACCGCGACGCTTAAAGTCCGGCTATGAAAATATCGGTGATTTACGAAAAAGATTTCATTATTCCGGTTATTTTTAGCGATCGACGGCTTGCCGATGAAGCCGCTGATTTTAAAATCGTTTTCCTGATAGCTTAGCGGAATCATCTCTTTAGCCACCGCCGCGCCAAATACGGCGACTATGGTTTCATAAAGATCCCCTTTACCGGGAGTAAACAGCAGTTCATATTCCTGATGCTGTAAACGAAAACTGATTCCAGGATAACCCAACGCTAGACGGGAGACTATTTCACCGATATATGTTGTTTCCGTGGGAATGGTTTTTAAATATTTGAGACGCGCTGGAGTATTATAGAAAAGTTCCTGGACTTTGACGGTGGTTCCATCCGGCGCGCCCACATCTTTTACTTTTTGAATCAAACCGCCCTTTACTTCAACCAGTGCGCCTAAATCACGTTCTTTGGTTTTAGTGATCAACTCAAAATGAGAGACCGCAGCGATCGTAGCCAAGGCTTCGCCGCGAAATCCGAGGGTATTTACTCGCCTTAGATCCTCCGCGGAACTGATTTTACTGGTGGTATGGCGTTCAATGGCCAATACGGCGTCTTCCCGTTCCATGCCGGAGCCGTCGTCGGTGACTCTGATTAACTGGCGTCCCCCGTTTTTGATTTCAATCTCGATCCTCGTAGCGGAGGCGTCGATCGCATTTTCAACCAACTCTTTTACAACCGAGGCCGGACGCTCGATAACTTCTCCGGCGGCAATCTTTTGAATTGTATCATCATCGAGACGACGAACCTTATTAATTGAAATCTCCTCCTCGGTAATATTAAATAAGCATGTTCCTTCGTCGAACGACCTTAATCGGGTTGATCATAACCGTCACCAGTACGGTTTAGCCGTTCTCTATTACCTTTATCGTCGAATTTATCAAAAAAATTAGGCGTCTTGTCGTTGAAAGGATGATCGTTGCCGGCCAAGAGATCATTCTTGCAAAGAACTTAGTAATTTTTGTTGAAACTGATACAGTAAATTCAAGGCTTGCAAGGGCGTGGTCGAGGCCAGATTAATCTCCAACAAATCTTTAAGAATCATTTCTTGTTCAAGCGGGAAAAGCGACAATTGACGAACATTTTCTTCCGCGACTGGAGCCGCTTCCTTCCCGAATTCAGCCTTTTGATCCTGTTGCTCCAATGTTTTCAAGATCTCTTTGGCCCGATCGGTGATTTCCGACGGAAGGCCCGCCAAACGGGCAACTTCAATCCCGTAACTGCGATCGGTTTTACCGGGGGCGATTTTTCGCAAAAAGTTTATTTCCTCCCCCACCCGTTGCACCGCTACATGATAATTTTTAATACCGCTCAGCTTCGTTTCAAGTTCGGTTAATTCGTGATAATGAGTGGCGACTAAAGTTTTACACCCAATCCGGTTTTGATTATTAATGTACTCAACCACGGCCCAAGCAATGCTCAGACCGTCGAAAGTGCTCGTTCCCCTTCCGATTTCATCCAAAATGACCAACGAATCTGCGGAAGCATGGTTTAAAATATAAGCTACTTCATTCATTTCCACCATAAAAGTGCTTTGACCGGTGGCTAAATCATCGGAAGCGCCGACTCGGGTGAATACGCGGTCAACCAAGGATATTTCCGCTTGTTTAGCCGGCACGAAGCTCCCCAGATGGGCCAAGATCACTATTAAGGCCACTTGACGCATATAAGTCGATTTGCCGGCCATATTCGGACCGGTTATAATCAGACAGCGATTATCCTGCGGATCCATAATCGTATCATTGGGAACAAAACCGCTTGAGGGAAACATCCGTTCCACTACCGGATGGCGACCGTCGATGATCATGATTTTCCCGTTGTCGTTTAAAACGGGTCTCACATAATTATACCTGACCGCGACTTCGGCCAGCGTAACCAAAACATCCAGTTCAGCCAAGCAGGCGGCGGTTTTTTGGATATTGTCGATAACTTTCAGAACTAACTCCCTTAATTCGGTGAAAATCTGATATTCCAAGGCCACGCTTTTTTCATGGGCGTTCAGGATTAGATCTTCATATTCCTTTAAAGTTTGATTAATATAACGTTCCCCGTTGGCCAAGGTTTGTTTACGGACGTAATCGGGGGGAACTAAGTTTAGGTTGGCTTTGGTGATCTCGATATAATAGCCGAAAACCTGGTTAAAACCGATTTTTAACGATTTGATTCCGGTGCGTTCCCTCTCCCGGCTTTCCAATTCGGCTACCCATTGCTTCCCTTGAGCGGCGGCGTTGACTAATTTCTCCAATTCGGGGTGATAAGACGGTTTAATCATCCCTCCGTCTTTGATCGTTAACGGGGGATCCTCTTTCAGAGCAGCCTCCAATATCCCGGTAAGTTCAGGCAGGGGATCCAGCTCGGCGGCGATCGTCCGATTCTTTATTTCTTTAACTGACTCTAAAACTTCTTTTATTCCCGGAATAATGGATAAAGTTTGTTTCAACGCCAGTAGATCTCTGGCATTGGCCGAATTGCTCGCCAATTTACTGATAATTCGCTGTAAATCATAGGTTTGTTTTAAATACTCCCGAATCAGTTCCCGTTTTTCCAAACTAAGCGTAAATTCGGCGACCGCCGCTTGGCGCTCTCGAATGGCCTCCAAGCGGGTCAAGGGCTGTTCGACCCAGCTCCGAAGCAATCTGGCGCCCATTGAAGTCACCGTTAAATCGAGCACTCCCAATAAGCTGCCGTTTACCTCGCCGCTTCTGATGGTCCGGGTCAATTCCAGATTGCGGCGCGTCGCCGAATCCAGGGTCATGAATTCACCCGTTTGATAGCTGGTGATGCGACGTAAATGTAATAATGCGTGTTTTTGGGTTGTGATTAAATAGTTCAATAAGGCGCCGGAGGCTTTGATCGCCGCCGGTAATTCCTCACACCCAAATCCGTGTAGATTTTGGATCTTAAAATGTTCCGTCAAACACCGGTAGGTGTTGTCGAACTCAAAGTCATTCTCCGGACCGTAAGTCACAGTGGTCTCGATCAGTTTCTCCCATTGTGGTTCTTTTTTCCAACTTTCGCTAAGGTAAAGCTCGGCCGGTCCAATCCGTGTCAATTCGGCGGTTAGAAGTTGCGGTTGCGATTTGGGCAGTTCGGTGGTTTTAAATTCACCGGTTGACAAGTCAACGTAAGCCAACCCGATCGCAGCGCCGTTTTCAGCGATTGCCGCCAGATAGTTATTGCGTTTTTCCTTGAGAAGCTGTTCTTCGATGATGGTGCCCGGGGTAATGACCCTGATTACCTCGCGCTTGACGATTCCTTTAGCCAGTTTCGGGTCCTCTACTTGTTCGCAAATGGCGACTTTATATCCTTTAGAAAGCAATTTTGCCAAATATCCCGTCACTGAATGATAGGGAACGCCGCACATTGGAATCCGTTCCTTCCCGGATTCACGGGAGGTTAAAACTATTTCCAATTCCCGGGAGGCGGTTACCGCGTCTTCAAAAAACATTTCATAAAAATCTCCCAGACGGAAAAAAAGGATACACTCGGAATATTCTTTTTTTATTTCCAAATACTGTTTAAGCATCGGCGTAACTTTCGACAAAAAGGTCACCCCAAAAACCGGATTTCCCCGTTAACTTCGACAATCATAAAACAGATCCTTTTTTAATCAAGCGAAGTTACGCAAGTTTTCGCTGAAATGTTTTTATTTAGATGCCGGAATTATTCTTGAACCAAAAAAATAGGCGAATAATCGCCTATTCTCTCAATATGCGGCATAAACTCAATCAAGAAAATTTAATTATGACTTTCGTTCAAGACATGTTCGCTAAAACTATAATAAGGTTGTTGATTTTTCTTGGAAATGATAATCCGAAACTCGGTCCCTTCCTTTTCGTTGCTTACTAAACTTATGCGTCCGCCCATTTCTTCAACCAATTGTTTAACAATTGCCAAACCCAAACCGGTGCTGTTTTTGGTTGTGTAACCGGCTTGAAAGATCAGTTCCTGTTCATCGGCAGGTATCGAAGGCCCATTATTCCAGACTATGAAATGATAATTATCGCTTTCCTCCCACATGGTTAATTGAATATTGCGTTCTTGGCGATCGTTTCCCTTAAAAATTTCAATCGCATTCTGAATGATATTCCCCAGCAATCTGGTGGTTTTGGCCGGTGAAAGCTTAAAGTCGTTAAAATCGATATCGGAGTCGACGCTAAACTCGATCCCGTGTTCCCTGGCTTGAGTAGCGAAAAATATGGTCATCGCGAAAATAGCCGCGTTATCGATTTGGGTTGGGATTTCTTTCGAAAACTCCAACGCGGTATTGCAATCTTGGATGTAATCGATAATTTCTTGATTGCGTTGAAACTGAGCCATTATTTTAATTACCTGTAGTTGATTGCGGAAATCATGTCTTTGAGAACGGAGGATTTGAATCAGTTTTTTGCTTTCTTCCAGTTGAAGCCGGTCCACTTCCCGGGCCATTTTTTCTTCATTGAGCAATGAGATGAATTTATAAAAAGAATGAATGCTCAAAAGCCAAAAAACAAGGATTAAAAAAACGGCGCACAAAAAATAGAGATTAATGACGTGGTTAAGGATGTCAAAAATCGACATTTGAAGCAATAATAATATGAAAACACTGATTAAAACAAATAGAAACGCCCTTAGAAGATAGAGGTGTTTCATCATAGTAACACTTCCCAGTGTGCTCTAATCAGATACCTGATAATTTCATTTTAAAATATTTTTTAGTTTTCAAGACAAGTAATACTACAGCCGGGACGAAAAATTCAAGTAAGTTTAGCAAAACCCATTGTATCCCCGTTGTGTCATGTGGAATTTCAAAACCGATTTTAATCATAAAAGGACAAGCTATTAATAAACTGCCGATTATGAACGTGATCATGCTTAATAATGAACCAATGATGCTTAACAGCGGATTTATTTTGTTAAAAACATATAAAAGGACGGCGCAGGAGATTACGATTACTAAGGTATGCGGAATGGGGGGAGCATGGAAAACTATTTTGGAAACATAAGCAATAATCGAAAGAATCATGGAAGGAACGATTGTATCACGGATTTTTATGGAAACTCCGATATGCGCCAATGCTAATTGATAAGTAATTATCAATAGAAAGCTTAACAAAAAACTAGTAATATCCATTATACAACCCCCTCATTTGGTAATAATTTTATTAATGATTGTCTGTTTATTCAATCTGTTAATGAATAAAACAAGCATTGGTATTGAAAGCTCGCCAAGGTTTAAAATTATCCAATTTACACCTTCATAATCAATTTTAGAAATGTTAATCCCGAATTTACTCAATATTGGATAGATAAACAGTAAACATCCGCTAATTATTATGATCAAGGTCAATAACGAAAGGAATAAGCTCTGAAGAAACCCGTTGCCGGTAAATAGATTAATCAATAAAGCACAACCGCAAACCAAGGATATGGTGTGAATTATCGGCGGTGTCATAATAATGATCTTAGAGATAAACATCAAGGTTGACAAAAGGGATATCGGAAGAAGGTTCTTCTTAAACGGCGCATGGAAACCTATAAATGATAATGCCGTATTGTAAATAAGATAACCGGCTATAAAATAAATAATTATGTTAATTCCCAACCACAATTTATAACCTCCAAAAAAAAACTAAGGATAATCCTTAGTCATAAACATAATTATCTAAATTATATCATGATTTTAAAGATTTTACTATCTCATTTTAGGTTCATAACACAAACCATAGCAAGCAAAACCGGAGCTGAGGGCGACCACCATCACTACCAGGGCCGCCAATAAAAGATACAGTTTCTTCATTGACTAACACCTCCTTTGGTAATTTGGTCAAGCCATTTTACGAAATTAACGCTCCAGGGTGATATGTTTATGATCGAGATTGAGAACCCGATCAGAGCGCCCGCAAACGACAAATTGAAATATTCAAGATATCCGATTAATGCTCCCAAGACTAAGACAATCGCCCCAAATTTCCTGGTTGTGGTTTGGCGGCGATCGAAATTCCGATAAGACGGTGCCAATTTGACGGTCAAAATAATCGAAAAGTCAATTAATAAGATGGTTAGAGCAACTGCGGGAATTAGCCAAAGAGTATAAAATTTTACCAACCAGGCTCCGCTTAAGATTAAAACCGCGCTATAAACAAGGCAACGGAAAAATCCGGATAAATGAGGACTGCCGATTATATTTTTCATGATAAAAGCGGTTAAGGTAATGATTAATGTTTCATGAAAAATATTGAAGACTCCGCCAATCATGAGCGGAACAATAATTGTCAACAACATCACCATTATTACTTCGATGCCGAAACAGATCCTTTTAAGATCGTTCTCCAGTCCGGCCCGCCTGCAAAGATACTCGCCCATTAGATCCGCTATTTGGGAAATAGTTGTCACATAATCACCTCTTATGTTTAATCAAATATAATTACAGTAAAAATTATACTTATATTAACTAGCCTTACTATTATTTTCAGTTACATAACTAATCGGCAAAAAAATGTAAACCTTTATAGTTTTTTTTGGAAAATTTTTTCCTTTCATCGTATGTTGACAATTAAACGAAAAAACCCGGCTAAGCCGGGTTATGAATTGATCGGTTTTATGATGCGAAAATCAGGCGCATCCTTCAGATAGAATCATAGCGTCGCGTTTATTTAAAGTTTCCAGCGGTCATGGACAATTCCCACCAGATACCACTTGCCGTTTTCGTTTTTTTCAAAAACCAACCGGATGCTTCTCCAGTCGCTTCCTTGTTCTTCCGAGGCGGAGAACTCTTTGCCGAATTCGACGATAATCGCCCGGGGGTAAACTTCAAAAATATTACCGAACGTCAAACCCCGGTCCAGTGTTGCGTTATAATTGATTTCATCCGCGGTTGAATAGTCGCAATCAAAAACATAATTATCGAAATACTCCCCGGGAGTCATCCGAATCGGCAGGCCGTTTTGATCGCTATATCCCCAGGTATATACTTTGGCATCCTTAAAAAAATTTTTAATTTGTTCCGGTTTAAAAATGAGATCGTTTCGTGAATCGACATAAGAAAACGGTGAAAAACGAAGTCCCTTTTCGGGATCAACCAAAGCGGCCCATTGAGTGGCGGCCCGGTTTTTTAAAGCGTCAATCGCCTGTCGTTCAATACCGGAAAGAGTATCAACGTAGATTTTGTCGTTTACCGGAGTTTGAGCGTTGCCGGACTTTGATTTTTGTAATAACGCTTTCCCCAAATCATCTCTTAAAAAGGCGAGTTCGTTTTGGAGAATATTGATCCGGCGTTGATACTCAATCATTTCTTTTTCGGCGACTTTTTTTTGCCACCAGTAAACATGACCGCCGACAATTAATGAAGTGGCAATCACAATGATCAAGACTACCATTCCGATGACTAGCATATTCTGTAAATTATTTTGATTACCGGACGGATACATGTCTTCACCTCCTTAAAGCCGCGAAATGTCGGTTGGTTATCAAACTCAAAACGCCGATTTTAAACTCGTTCTTAAATGCCGCCCCGCGTCTCGTTAACTGTTTTTAAAACGGTAAACCGCGTTCAAATCCATCTCTTTAATCTCATGTTTGCCGAAGCCCAACTTTTTAATAGCGCAATATTCCCGGACAGCAGGCGCCAGCGCTTCTCTGTTTTCAGGAATTCCTTGAAATCCGCAGCGGTGAGTGTCAAATTTCCAATACTCTAAAGTATTCCGGTAGATATTAGCCATTATAAATCCGGGTCTTTTACAAGGGTTTGTCGAACCGAATCCTCCGGTTCCGACAACCACCGCCCGATAATCGAATTCGCCGTCCACGACTGTTTTATGGGCAAAGAAGTGTTGGTGCCCCATGATTACCAAATCTACGCCCAGTTTGGCCAAAAGTCGCGCGAAATTATACTGAAGTTCATTGGTGGGAGAATAAGCCCAATGATGATCGTGAAAATAAACGACCAACCAGGTATTGGCGTCGGAAAGTTCGTCTCGAAGCGATTTCAAATAAGTTTGTAAATAGTTTAACTGGCGAAAGCCCCACTCGTTCCACCAGTTGAATCCTGGCCGCCCCGCTTTTTCCGTGGGTCCCGGGATCGCTAAAGCGATTAGAATTACATTATTATAACGAAATGTATAGAAAAGTCCTTGTCCGGCCTGATTAAAACCACCCTCCGAAGGCAAATCGAAATTGCTTAAGTAGGCTTTGCGCCAGCTTTCCAAAGAAGTGATCCCGTTGCCTTTTAAATCGTGGTTGCCTACGGCCGGATAAATTGGTAGACCTCCTAAAATCCCATAATAGGGCGGTCTTTGGAAGGCCTTAATTTTGGTTTCCGCCGCTTTCTCGCCATAGGCGCAACTCCACCGGGGCGGATTCCCAAAATTACGATTCAAATAGGCATTGTAAACATTAAAAAAGAAAGGATCCATGGCATTAGGGTTGCCCCCCCAATAATTATCGAGGTCTCCGGGGGCCAACCAAAAATCGGGGCTATAGTTGCGGACCACATCATGAAAAAGGTCGAAAACATCATAAAAATAACAGGGGTTTCTTTTGCCGGGACCCAAATCACCCATCGCCAAGAACCTAACCGGCGCGTCGGTATTCGGAAGATCAGCCGTTTTAAAATAAATATCATTCCCCAAAGTTAGATAATCCATCTGCTCCTTGCATAAGGCGGCGGAAGAGTCGGTAAAGTCCGATTTAATACGGTAATGATAAACAGTGCCGGGCTGTAAATTACGGAATCTGATCTTAAATTGGATTGCCGGACGATTATGCAGCGACGGCAGGCGCAAATCAATTTTTACTTTGAAGTTATGGTTTTGGGAAGGATATATTTGTTGATCGTGGAGCGTATCGTAAGCCCAAGAACAATCGCTCACCTCGATCCCGTTGCGGGTGGAAAAACGCTCGCCGTTGGCAATGGGCGTGCCCCGCGGCGCCAGCAATACCTCCGCTTTGATGGATTCGATTACCGAATCGGGATTGGTTCCGGCAGGCAAACCGACTCTCCAGATCACGGTCGCCGCATCGGGGGCAACGTTTTGAATATAAGCCGGCCGGTATCCGGTATCATAGGCGGGAAGGTTAAGACCGGAACGATCATTCACTTTAATGTTCCAGGTCGCCGGATGGTAATCTTCATCGAAACCAAGCTCTCCAGGATAATAAATCCCGGTAAGTTTATGAAAGTAAACACCGGTAAATCCGCCGGTCTCGGCCAACCGGGTAATTATTCGGGCGTCCGGACTGATTTTTAACTCGAGGACTCCTTTCCCGGATTTTTTCATCTTGAGCAGGTCAATCCATTCGCCTTTTACGTAATCGCCTCGCACAACTCCTTTGAATACGGTCAGCCAATTTCGTTTGGGATGTTCGCCCAGACCCCAAACTGTTTCCCCAATTTCGCGCAGATAATAAAAGTCGGAGTCGTCGCCTATCCATCCTCCGGTTATGTTATCGGCTTCATTAAATCCTACCGTTAGGAAATGACTTTGGTGATTAAAAGCCGGATTAGTAAAAAGCCCTATCAAATTCTCTTTTTTCCATTCGACATCTTTAAAAATCCCTTTTTGATCATGGGAAACCAATTTGTTCCCTTTGACGGTCAAAATCAATTTTCCCGAATCCCTATTCCTGCCTTTGGGGGTGCTTACCCATTCCCCTTCAACGCTTTCCCCGATCACCAATCCTTTAAAAATATCGTACCGCTGCCGCTCATGATTTTCACTGAACCACCACAACTCATTTTCGACTTGGCGCAAATAACAAAGTGAACCGTCATTTGACTTCCAGACTCCACTCAAATCCAAACAATCACCTTCTCAAGTTGTTTAAGCATAATTATTTATAGATTAAGTCAAATAAGCGATTGGCCTTTTCCGGATCCAATTCTTTCAATATTTTGTATTCCTGTAAAGCCGAGTTGCGATCGTCCAAACTCAAATAGACAATCCCAATGCTGTAATGGGCCATAGGGTCGTCGGGGTTGATGCGGATTGCCTGTTTAAGGGCTTCAAGCGCTTCTTGGTACATTCCCAGATGCCCATAGGCGATACCCAGATTTAAATGGGATTCCGCATCATCAGGGCTGATTTTGATGGCTTGTTTAAAAGCGTTAACCGCTTCTTGATGGTCGTTCACTTTTCCTAAAGCGACACCCAGATTAAAAAAGGCCTCGAAAAAATCGGGTTTAAGTTGGGCCGCCTTACGATAAGCTTCAATTGCTTCTTCAAATTGTCCTAACTCGTTAAAGGCGATTCCCAGATTATAATAGGCTTCCACAAAAGTAGGTTTAAGTTCGATGGCTTTTTTGAAAGCCGTTACCGCGGCTTGGTGTTCTCCAAGTTCGTCATGGCAATACCCGATATGGAAATAGGCTTCGGCAAATTCAGGGTCTTCGTCGATTGCTTGTTTAAAACTGGAGATTGCTTTGGAATACTTTTTGGTTAACATCAGCGATACTCCGGCGCTATAATACTGTCTGGCCGGAGGAAGATTCGGTTTTAATTGAATATTCCCCCATTCGGAAAGGCTTTGGGGCGTGTCGGATTTTAGTTCGAGAATTCGGCTGCCGGGAATTGCAAAATTGAGATTTTGGCCCTCAACCATTTGAAAAGTGGCGACTCCAATCACTTCACCTTCAAGGTTCACTACCGGACTGCCGCTGGAACCCGGTGAAATCGGAGCCGAAATCTGGATGATAGTGCCGAAGATCGGTATCTTCCGGATCGCGGAAACAATGCCGTCGGAAACGGTTTGTTCGAGCCCCAGGGGGCTGCCGATCACTATAATCCGTTCCCCTACTTTAGGAAGGGAAGGGTTAATATTTAAAAAATTCAATTGACTTTTGGGAATTATCGGCTTAATTTTGATGATATCCGCCTCTTGGTCCTCGGCGATTATCTTGGTTACGGAATAGATCCGGCCGTCGATCGTTTTAACTTCAGCTCGAACCGCGCCTTCCAGCACATGCCGGTTGGTAATCGCTTCGCCGTCTTCATTTATAAAAAAGCCGCTTCCTTGCCCCAATAGTTTGCCTTCTTGATCATAAGTTAAGACTACAATGATCGAGGGTTCGATCTTTTTAATAATCTCCGGCAAACTATCTTGGGCCAGTCCTAAGAACGTAAGGGAGACAAAGAAAATCAGACAAAAGTTGACTAACACTTTTCGCTTCAATTTCTCACCCCTAAACGATTACCTAAACCCCGGCAAATATAAAGCGGATTTAATAATTTATTATTATAAATTCGCCTGCTGGCATGTATTTCCTGCCTCCGAATCGAGCAATGGCTAATTAAAATGTTTGGAAAAGCTAAAAAAAAATAATCCTTACTTTATTTTATCGACAAATCCGAAAAAAGTTCAAGGAATAAAATAAAAAAGCTTCGCTTTCGCAATTTCCTGCTATAACCGAATTATAATCGTTTTTTGCTAGGAAAAGCTCAATACTCTGTTTATTTCTTGGCATAATTCCTCAATTGTATACGGTTTAGACACCATTCCATCAAAGCCATATTTTTTACAATCGGCCATTACCGGATCATTGCAATAACCGCTGGAAACTATGGCTTTTACATCCGGATCCAACCGGCGCAAAAATACAATCGCTTCCCCGCCCCCCATTCCGCCTGGTACGGTCAGATCCATAATAATGACATCAAAGGGGTCGTTTTGTTGTTGAGCTTTTTTGAAAAGTTCCAAGGCTTCGCTACCGTCTTTAGCGGTTTCCACCCGGTAATCCATTTCAATAAGCATTTCACTGATAAGTTTGGTAATATGAGCATCGTCATCCATGAATAATATTTTCTTCCCTTTTTGATCCGGAATTAGAAGGGATTTCGGCTTAATTCTTTTCTCATCCGCGGCTGGAAGGTAAATAATAAAGGTAGTGCCGGCTCCCGGCGCTGATTTGACATCAATAAAACCGTTATGGCGTTTGATAATTGAATAAGAAACCGCCAAACCCAAACCGTTTCCCTCTTCCTGACCCAATAAATAATAAGGGTCAAAAATTCGAGCCAACTGTTCTTTAGTATTACCCGGCCCGTTATCCTTAATAGTTATTTGAATGTATTTACCCTTGGACAACGGTAAAATATCCTGATCGGTAATGGTGATATTGCGCGCGGACACTTCAAGGGTCCCCGGTCCGGAAACGGTTCGAACCGCATTGTTGGTAAGATTGTTAAATACTTGATTTATTTGACCGGGATCGATTTCAACCGGCCAGAGATTGTCTTGAATTGAAAAAAGGCAGGTCAAATTGGTTCCCTTCAAACCCAGTTCAACCGTTTCTATTAACAAGTCCCCCAACAGGATATTTTGCTTAATAGGAGCGCCTCCTTTGGCGAAAGTAAGCAATTGTTTGGTTAATGACGAAGCTCGGTTGACCGCGTCCTCCATCCCGTTGATATACTTGGTAAGATCTTTGCCTTTATCGTGTAACATTTTAACCAATTGAATATTTGCCAAAATAACGGAAAGGATGTTATTAAAATCGTGTGCTATACCGCCGGCCAGATTTCCGATAAATTCCAAACGTTGGGTTCGTTCGATTTCCTGTTCCATGCGCCACTTCTCGGTAATATCGCGAAAAGTTACTACCACCCCGGTTGTGTTGCCGTTTTGATCGCGGATTGAAGCTCCATTTTCAGTAATTACCTTCTTGCGCCCGTCTTTGGTATATAAAAAAGCATGTTCCCAAAAATCAAATCCCATACCGATACTGGATTCATCATTGTTTGAAGTTCGATAAACCGCGCTTAACTTTTTACCCTTGGCTTCTTCGAACTTCCATCCCGTAATTTCTTCAGCCGCTTTATTCATAAAAACGATCATGCCGTTGATATCGGTGGTAATTATTCCATCGGCAATTGACCGCAGGGTTACATTTAAGTTTTCTTTTTCAATGAATAAATCCTCGACCAGCGAATCTGAAGGATTTTTTTCCGAAATATCAAGGATGGATAAGATGATTTTATTGCCGATGTTTGGATTTAAACGCGCTTCAAATATCCGGGTATTCTCAAGGATGTTAAGGGTGAGTTTAAAATGTTGGACTTGATTGGTTTGTTTTAGTTTTTGAAAATGATAATCAAAAAGAGCGGCGCCGCCAGGTAAAACCTTTTTAATATTAACACCCGGAACGATCCGGTCAAACGGAAAAAAAGTTTTTCCTAAAGGAGTTATTTTTCGGATTATGATTCCCTGGCTGTCAATCTCCAATATTAAATCATGGGAAAGGCATGAAGTTTTTCGCTCATTAGCTCCATTGATAATTTCATTCGTTTTGGACCCCATCTACTGGATCCCTCCATCAAAAGCTCGCAATAAAAAATAAATTCTGTCTATAAATCCTATTTTTACCGGTAAATAAGATAAAAAAATTAATAATGTTATTTAACGCTATCGATGATACTGTCGGATACTTTATGATTTAACTAAAAAAATAAACAAATCATTAAATTCTCTTCAAAATTCCATTCAATTTTTTTAACCAGCTTATTTGAATCAAAATAGAAACGAAGTTTGGCAAAACCATTGGAATCGTTATATTCGTAAAGATCAGTCTCTTTAACCGGCGGTTCTCCCAATACTCCGCTGACATATTCAGCGCCGGCTCCAATGTTTAATCCGTATTTAACTTTAAATTGATCGCTTTCAATGATTATTCGCAGCACTAATTCTTTTTCGTCGGCAGTCGCATGATAAATTCGAGTTTCAATACCGTTATAAATTAAATCGAATAATTTGTCGTTGACATCCGGCCGATATCGGCTGGTAATAGTGGTTTCGGTTATTTCTTTGGGCGCTCCTAAATTTTTGATGATTTCGGTTTTAGTTTCCCCCAGCGGGAAATCAAGTCCATCGTAGATTATTTCATCAATACGTTGTTGATGAGCGCTAAAGTCCGATGCTATGAACTCCGGAGTTCCTAAATTTTTATCGGAAATGGTTAAATCCTCATCTAGGGTTAATTTCCTCTTGTGCGGTTTAAAGTTTAACTCTTTTAACAGCTTTATCTTAGCGGCGCTTTCTTTGTTGGCGATTTGTTTTTGAGAATAGTTTATATATGTAGCCGCCAAAGCCACGCCTAACGCCGCAATTATCAAGAAAATCAGATGTTTTTTCATTCTCATGAATCAGCCTCTTTTCAAGCTGAAAGATAAAGAACAACTTGATCTTTTATGGATAATATCCAAAACAGATGTGATTTTCAAGAGTTGTTGTCGATTTGAAAAGATAATGCACCAACTTGAATAATTCGATTTTTCTCTAAATTTTCCTGCAATGCGATGTCATAATTCAGATAAGGTTTTAAAAATCTTTAGCCTTGCCGAATCAACAACCCCGCCATACTTTTAACTTTAGATATTAGCGTTTCTGATCTTCTTTACCAGTTCCGAGGTTGATATCCCCTGAACTAAGGGAATGATTTTCAATTTAATATTCAGCCGGACGATGGCATCTCTTTCCGGCAAGGTTTCCAGGGAATAATCCCCGCCTTTGACGTAATAATCGGGCCGAACCAATTCTAATAAATCGGATACGTTTAATTCTTCGAAAATGATCACATGATCAACCGGCTTTAAAGCGGCAACCAATTCGGCGCGTTCATTTTCGGATATTATCGGCCGGGTTGGGCCTTTAAGGGACTGCACCGATTGATCGCTGTTAATTCCAACGATCAATATATCCCCCAATTTTTTCGCTTCCCGAAATGTTCGCAAATGACCGACGTGAATCAAATCGAAACAACCATTAGTCAGCACGATTTTCTGTCCGGCAGCGCGCCACTTTTGGATTTCCTTCTGTAAAGCGGATTTTTTTAAAATCAACTTGGTGCTCCTTTTGGTTATTAATCCAAGGATCAAAATAGGACAATGACGCCCGGATCAAGTAATAATTAAACTTTAATTTCCTTTCCGGTTTTCTATTTCCCTAAGAACACGCTCCAAGTCAATATCGGCTATGGAATCAAAGCGAAAGTCGGCCGCTCCGACTCTCTCCTCAGGTCCGATTCCAATTACCGTCATCCCGGCTTCCCGGGCGGCTTTAATGCCTGCCGCGGCGTCTTCAACAACCACACATGCCGAAGGCTCCACTTTTAAGCGCGCGGCCGCATGTAAAAAAAGATCGGGAGCCGGTTTTGCTTGCTTGACGTCATTGCCGTCGGAGATACTGTCGAAATAACTTTCAATCGCTAGTTTTTCGATTATATACTTTGCGTTTTTACTGGATGAAGCCAATCCGAGTTTAAAACCGCGCTCTTTGATGAGATCCAGCAATTCCTTAACCCCCGGCAATAAATCCCCCGAGTTCATTGCGGCCGCCAGTTCCAGAAAATATTCATTTTTCCTCTCCATTAAGCGCTGGAGTTCGGCTCGGGATAAAACCCGCTTGTTAAATAAAACCGCCAATGAATCTTCCCTGGATAAACCTCGCAATCGTTCGTTGATTTCCCGGTTGAAGGGAACCTTTTCTTCCATAGCCAGTCTTTTAAATGATCGATAATGCAGTTCGACTGTATCCGTAAGCACTCCGTCCATATCAAAGATAAAGGCGCTAATCCTTCCGATCGCTCTCACCCCGGCGTGAATTCGACACGCTGTTTTTTCGTAAAACACTCTAAGTTTAACCGCGCTAAGATTAAGACCAAACCTGAATAATCCTCTTAATGATCATGATCAAACTATATTATACTCCATCCGCGGCTTTCTGTTTTAAAAGTTTACGGCGATAATAATCAACCAACTCCGGGTATGCGGTTATTTCATGATTTCCCTGAGAGGTTATTTGATAAAGCCCTCTAGCTATTCTTTCAAACCACCCATAATAATTATTCCGTAAAATCGAGCCGGTTTTGGCGCCGGTTCCGAGCGCTTTTAATTGCCGCGGCGAAAGGGGACCGCATTCTTTAAGATATAAAGCGATTTGAATCACGTTTTCCCGATAAGCGGTGATTAGTTTTCCTCCGGCGGCGCCTCCAACGTTGTTGTCATGGTGACGGCCGTTGATTTCTTCGATAATTGCGTTTCGTTTTTTACGGTTTAAACGCCGGTTTTGTCTCGGGTCAAGGGTCCCCGGATGGTGAATCGCATCAACTCGCGGTCCGCTTTCTAAAAAAGACACCGCTAAAAGTCCGAGTCCCAAACGTCGAACTAGATAACAAAGGTCTTTCCATTTACGCGTATAAATCCCCGATTTGGGCATGGGAATGGCGATATATACCGAATCAGCTGCCCGTTGACGTTTGACGGCTTGAATCAAGAGCGCAACAGTCAAAGCGGTTTTTAATTCAACTACAATAAGCGTTTGACCCTTCCTGGCCGTTAGATCGCAATCTTTAACTTCCGCATTAACCGCGTATCCGTTTTTAATTAAATAATCGCGCACCGGGTAAAAAAGATCAGTCTCGGAAGTTTTTTTGGGTCGTCCGAGGTTAACTGGGCCGTCACTTATCATAAAGTCCTCTCTTTATTTTAATATCGAAAGTAATTAACCGGGTTCGGCATGGGACGATTGCGCCTCTTCAAAACTAACAATCCTTACCTATATTATATAATCGTTATCTATGCATTTTTTTTACCATACTTTCTTAGCAAAGTCCAGTTTAAAATTAGCAAATTTATCTTTTATCTAAATTATTAATGAAGGATTTTGGGATTATTTGTCGTAAATATTTTTAATATGGTTAGTACCATTTACCATTATCATTAAGGAGGAGTTGGAAGATGAAAAAATTTTTAGTGCTGGTAGCCTTGGTTGCCATGGTTTTCTCCGTTTCTTCTGTTTTCGCAGCTGATGTGATTGTCGAGGCTGAAGACTTTGTGAAAGAAGAAGGCGGAAGCGTAACTAAGACCGTCGGCCGTGTCCGGGCTAACAAAGAATCCATCTTAGGATGGGATAATAAAGGCCATGCCCTTGAATGGGAAGTTGATATTCCCGAAGACGGTAGTTACAAGTTAGTGCTTCGTTATTGCCACAACCGCAACTGGAATACTTTAAGAGAAATTCAGATCGACGGGCAAGTACCTCATGAAGCCTTTAAGAGCGTTGTATTCAAAAGCACCGGCGGATGGGCCAAAGATCGTAATGATTGGCAAAACTTTACCGTATGCGACGCCGAAGGCAACCCGGTAATGATCGAGTTGACAAAAGGCAAACATACCGTTCGGATGCTTAATTTGGGCGGCGATGACGGCGGCGATAACGGTTCCGTTAATATGGATCGTTTCGCTTTCCTTGCCAAAGATACCGACCCCGGTATTTTAGGCAAATAAATCGCGTACTAAATACTTAGGATAAAAAAAGCCGGAATTTACCGGCTTTTTTTATTCATAAATTTGTTTAAAGTCGCCACCCGGCATGCCAAGGAGCACATTAAAGATTGAAAATCAGCTTTTGTCTCCGTGTCTCTGCGTCTCCGCAGTTAAATCTTAATTGGCCACAGAGACACGGAGGCACAGAGAAATCATCTTCTAAGTAAACTGATTTAAGGTCAATAATGACTATCAACCATTGATTTAAATTTTAATTACGAAATTTTCATTATTGAATATTTCTATATTGAATTATTTTTTAAGCCTTGTTTTCAAAGATAGTCCCTCACTCCTGAGCCGGCCGGGGCAAATTAATGGATGGAAATTAGTTTTTAACTCTCTATATCTATGCCTTTATGGCTAAATCATGGTCTAGTTGTACGGCGCGAACCCCAGATTGAGAGCCGAAGGATTCCGGCTGTTTTCACTTAGTTTTTTTTAACTCTGTTTGCCCATTTTTCACCGACCTTGTCTTCTCCCTTATAATAATCAACTCTATCAACCGTTTCGTATATTTCTTGATATGGTAAAATATTTATTTTCGCCGAATCAGGATATTCACAAACGTCCAATCCGACATTGGTACGAATATCGAGGAATTTGCATGGTTCTTGGGTATGATTATAAAGTTGATGGGCGCCCTGGGGTCCCATTTCGAAAAACACAATATCACCTTCAGATAATTCAACAAACTCATCCGCTGTCCTAAGTGTAACTTTCCCTGATAAGATTACAAAAATTTCTTCTGCATTCCGGTGAAAATGATATGGGTAAGAATACTTACCCGGATCAAGGGATCTTATATCAAAATGTAGATATTTCGATTTAACTATTTCCGCCAACTTAGGACTGGTGTGCCAAGAGTATTCCGGAATTGGCGATTGCCGAAGATGAAACGAGATATTCTTTTCATTGAAAATTTTAGGCATTTGAAGCACTCCTTTCAAAAAATATATTTAACTCCTCATTGTGCTTTGATTCCAACTATAACCCGGGACATTTGTCAAAATAAAAAGGTCTTGTGAGATATCTAACTGCGCAGTTGGAATCTTGTCTAAAGACGGTGTGGCGTGAATTTGCTAATAACAACCATGGAAGGCGTTATCAAAGCCCTCCATAGTAATTTTCCGGTCCAACTTCGATTACACAGCAAAT
>JAAYHS010000195.1 GCA_012735315.1 Bacillota bacterium
CTCGGACTTTTATTCATCTTAAAAAGCAGAAAGAATAAAAGGTTTTTATTGGCCGGAATTCCTTTATTGATTGCCGGAATCTTAACTATTTCCTATGTTATTGTTGATGATGCCGATACCAATCTAATCGGCATGCAAATCTTGAAAGACGAACCTCAAGAATTCATCGTTGAATTCCATTATTTCCCGACCAAGGCCGAAGCGTTCTCTTTTTATGAAAAAAAAGGAATCGCCGAATTTCTGTTGCTGGCGAAGTATGAGGGGGATACGGAGAATTTCTTTAATATGATCAATGTTGAACCGACCGCCGACGGCGGCAAGAGAATCGCCTTTCTTGAAGATCAAAAAAAGAACGACCCCGCGCGGATCGTCTTCCAGGATTTCTTTATGTCCCATAAACTGTTTACAGTCTATAATTCGGTTAAAAAGCAACCAAAAGAGTAATTTCGGATATCTTTTTCATCTTTATTTCTAATCGCAACCATATTATCCGGCGAAATTTCAAGGTGCCGATGATGAGCTTTTAACCCATTCCTTTTTTTGTTTGAGATAGTAGGATTGACTTTCAGCTCACCGACCAACTCAAATTCTTTCATATGGTTTTAACGGCGTTTGTTCTTTAACAAAACCCTTACCGCCCGCTCGTTTTCCAATCTATATACCCGCCAAAGCCCAATAACATACGGTGATAAAGGGTTAATCTCAGCCTTATTATTACCGGTATCCAGCTGAATCTGAAAATCAATTATTCCATCCAGGTCATAATCAACCTCTTCACTGATTATTTCCAACAAGGTCCCCTCGTTCGCTCTCCAATCAACTTGGACAAAGCCTTTTTTTCGCTCGGAGATTAAACCGTCAAAGACCGGCCGGTGGATCATGGTTTGATAGGCGCCATGATTTATCGTTTGAACGATTTCTCCTCCCGTATCCCAGGGTGATTTCTGTAAACCGGTAATCGTGACTAACTTTTCGGCCAAAAATCTATTCCCGATAAAAGCGGCCAACACGATTGGCAAGGCCAGCAAAGCCCATATATAGGCTAACTTGGAAATAATACTTTTCAATTGGTTCGCCTCCTACATTTGAATGAATTTGCCGGTGGTTAGCAACATCAAAACCCGGCGAATTGCGTCCTGGATCATTCCTCCGCTAAAAGCGACCAGAAACATAAAAGCCGGATAAAGGAAGATTAGCCGGACTCCGCCGCCCCGATTACCGGCGGTTGTCGAACCTTTAACCCCTAATGAAATTGCTTTTTTTGGGCAACGGTCGATACATTTGCCGCATTTGGCGCAGGATAGATTGGCTTTGCCTTTGGCCAGACTCGCTTCATCCATGGAAAAGGTGGGGCAGACGTTAATACACAACCCGCAATGGGAGCAATTTTCGCGGTCGATCCGAATCTCAAAGGGATCGACTTTGTTGGTGAATGATTGAAAAGCGCCCATCGGGCATAAAAAACTGCATTGGGTTCTTTTTTTGGTGAGTATCGGCAATACCATTACCAACCCCACAAATAACGAAACAAAGATAATGGTTTGAATCAGCACCAAAACCGAGGAGATTTTTTCGAACTCAGTCACCGCCTTGAAGGGGCATAACCAAATACAATAGGTTGGCGAAAGGGTGGCGAGTGATGTTAAGACCACTCCCAACAACACCGCATAGGATAGATAACGCCATTTGGGATCGATTTTTTTCAGGAACGGCTTTTTCCCGATCCGGGCGAACCCGTCTTCCAAACCGCCGTAAAAACAGCCCCAGCTGCAAAAGCCTCTGCCTAGGGCCAGCGAAGCCCCCAGCCAAATAATGATCATGCTTCCGATAGACGCAAAACCCTCCAGCAAAGAACCGGGGAAGATGATCGTCTTCGTCAGCGCCGCCGGGATTACAGTCATCGGAATTACCATATGGCAGAAGGGAATGTTCCCTTGAATCATATCTTCGGGAGTATAAACGTTACTGCCGCGAACTTCAAGCAAATTGGGGATGAAGGACATTACAAAACAGACCGCATAAGTAACGAATAATATCGAACGATATTTGTCGGTCTTGCCGGTATGAACCATCAAAATGAA
>JAAYHS010000196.1 GCA_012735315.1 Bacillota bacterium
CCGGCTATACAGCAGGGGATTAATAATATTTTAGCCGTGTTTTAGCAGTTATCCAACAGAAATAATAAAAACCAGGTAGAGATGTTGGTGACTATCAGGAGGAGGGAACAAAAATGGCAGTTGAGAGCAGTTCATTATCGGAAAAGGTTGCAAAAAAATTAGTTACGGGTAATTTAACTAAGGTAGGAGTTGAAAACCGAATACCTGATGGGATTTTTAATAGAATAGAGGATCAGAATTATATTAGATCTTTATTTAGAAATATCTCTAGGGAGAAAGAGTCACTAGTATTAATTGATTGTGGGAATTTAAACTTTTATGCTAAAATGATTGTCACTAGTTTTAAAGATAACAGTATAACTATAAAGACTGACGTAGATATTGATGTTAATATTTTAAAGAATAGCAAAATTAAAGTTTCCTTTATATTTAAAGAAGAATTTATCAACTTTGAATCAACTCTTTTAGAGGTTATTAATAAAGAAAAATTTTTAATTCAAAAACCAGAAACTATTTTATCATCATTGAGACGTTTACTATCCCGTTATAAAATTAAAAACGATGAAATTGTTGAATTACAAATATCAGAAAATGGGCCTTTTTGCAGTCTTTTAGATATAAGCACAAAAGGCCTATCTTTTTTATCAAATGAACCAATTGCTGAGAATACAGTATTAAGCAATATCAACATCAGTTTTAATCATGAAGTAAAAGTTTGGGTTGATGGCTATGTAAAGTATTGTATACCGACAAAAAACTGTAATTATTTATGCGGTCTATCTTTTTTAAACGCCAGTTGGGAAGTATTTGATAAAATTTTTAATTATATTTATAAACAGAAGTATCCTAAATTAAAACCTTTATTTAATTGTGACATCGAACAGATTTACAATTTATTTTTCGATTCGGGATATTTAAACTTAAAACCAAAAGAAGAAATGGAAGATAACTTTAATAAAATGGCAAATAATCTTGATAAGATAAAAAATCGCAGTCAGTTATCGTTTAATGTAGCATATCTCGATAATGGAAAGCTTTTTTCTACTGCTTCATTGTTAAGGATTTATAACCGTACATTTTTAGGACATCAGTTGGCAGCAATACCGGAAGCTAGAATGAATTTGAAGACAAAAACTGATATTTATCTTAGCCTATGTGATTTTTTATTAAATCATCCATATTGTTTATATAATTTAATGTATTTTGATGCGAATTCTTTATGGCACAATCAAATGTTTAAAAGAATAAGTAATTATATAGACGATAAAAATAATGTTTTATATGATAGCATTCAACTCTTCGAGTTTGAAATAAAAAGTTTTAAAAATGTTAAATCAAAACTGACTTGCAAACAATTAGGAGACAATAAAGAATTTTTGGAGTATTGTGAAAAAAATATACATAACATCGAAATGAATTCATATTCTTACAATGACGGTTTTTGGTTAGAGGAAATTAAACAAGTATATGAACTCGTAGGCTTATTTATGGATAGAAAATTGTGGGGAATTTTTTATGATGAAAAAATAATTGCTTTTATTGTAACAGAAGTGTATTTTCAAGGGGCAAACTTGTATGACTTGCTTGATATGGCTAGAATTTACATAAAAGATTACAAAGAAAATGCTGAAGATATAATAAAAGCCGCATTACCTGCTATTGTACCGTTTTATAGACGTTATAATAAAGAAAAGTTTAATGTTTTGATTAAAATAGAAGATAAAGCAGCATATTCAATTAACATCCAAGGATTGAATTATTCACATAGAATGGGGCGTTTTTTTATGAGTTTGAGAGGGTTATCAACATATAAAAAAATTCTTATGTTGAATGTTTGAAATATTAAATAAGGAGATGAATGCTATGGTTGATTCAAAATATTACTCATTATTTTCAAGAAATATTGGTATATTTTCCCAACAAGAACAAGAACAAATAAAAAATTTAACTATTGCTATTGCAGGAGTTGGTGGAGTTGGTGGCGCGGCCTTATTCGATTTAGCCAGAATGGGTGTTCAAAATTTTATTATCGCAGATCCGGATGAATTTGAATTTAGTAACATTAACAGACAAGAAGGTGCTTTTTTAAATACTTTAGGGAAGAATAAATGTAGTGTATTAAGTCAAATGTTAATTCAAATTAATAATGAAATACAAGTTATGTCATTTGAAAAGGGTTTAGACGAAAATAATATTGATTTATTTATAGAAAAAGCTGATGTTATTATTGACGGACTGGATTTTTTTTGTATGAATGTAAGAAGGAAATTAATTAACAGTGCCCTTGAAAAAAACAAATATGTCTTTGGAGCGCCAATTTTAGGTTTTGGAACGTCATTATATGTTTTTGCACCAAATGGTCCAACATTTGATGATTTTTTTGGAAAGATCCCTGCAAATCTTTCATTTGATTATTGTTTAAACTTCGGAAGAAAAATCTTTCCTTATATTCCTCAGTATATTTTGGAAGAAGAGTATTTGAAAGCTTTAAAGTCAGATCGTTCAATGCCTTCGATAGCTCCAGCATGTTCAATTTCAGGTGCATTTTTATCAATTAGTTTAATTTTATTTGTTCTTAAGAAAAAACAACCTTATTTTATTCCAAAAATTAAACAACTAGATTTATTTGAAGAAAAATTCATATTTTAAATAGGAGTAAATTTAAAAATATGTTAAAACATAATGATAAAACAAAAGATAAACTAAAGATAATATTTATATATAATATTATTTATATAGGCATTGCAGTAGTTTTTTATCCTTTGATACCAAGACTATTAAATTATCCCCCGGGTATAATTGATTATAAACCTTTAGGTGTTTCATATTTTCAACAATATTGTATTATCATATCGGTAGTGATATTTTTGGGTATTATAGTATTAAATCTCTTATATAAAGGTATTGATAATTGGAAAATATTACTAGAAAATAATATTGGAAATAATATAAATGAGATTCTAGCTATTAGAAAGAAATGCTTTAATTTACCGTATGTAATCTATTTTGCGCAAATAGTTTTATCGACGCTTATACTTTTTATTGTTTTTTTTATTATCAAAACACCTTTTATTGTGAGTTTTAAAATCATTACTGTGATTTTTACATTTTCAACATTGGGTGCAGTTGCATCTTTGATTTTCTCAAAAAAAATTTTATCTAAAATATTATTAAGCACCTATAAATTTGGAGAAAAGTCTGGATTTCGTATAGGAATAAAGAATAAAATATTTATTCACGTTATTCCGATTTTTATGGCATCTATACTTTTTACATCTTTGGTAGGTTACTCTAGATTAATTGAAGATAAGAGCGAGTGGATGTATAGAGTATTTAAAGAAAAACTTGAACAAAGTTTTCGTGACGTTACATTTATCAATAATATTAATGAAATAAAAGAGGTTTTTAATGTTATTGATTTTAGAGGTGTTAAGTATAGTAAATTCATTATAGATCCAAGTGACAAAATAATAACTTTAGATAATAATCCTTTAGATAAAATGTTTGTTTTATATTTAAAAAACTTATCTGAAAAGTATGGTGGGAGAGTATATGGAGCGACTGGAGAAATTCAAGGAGTAATAATTAAAATTAAAGGAATTAATGGATTATGGACTATAGGTATTAAGTATGATGTAACAACTAATATTTTAATTATTACCTTTTTAGGTACTTTTATCATGTTGCTTATTTTGAATAGCATTGTTTTATACTATTTTTCTTCATCCCTCTCCGAAGACATCTCTCTCGTTGCTCAAAGCCTTACTAACCTCGCTGAAGGGGAGAAAGTGGATCTCGATCAAAAAATCCCGGTCACCTCCAATGATGAAATCGGTGACCTGGTAGTCGCCTTCAATAAAATTTTAGACCTTGAAAAAGAGAATATTAGAAAAATTCATGAAAAACACGAAATGCTGATCCAAAGCGAACGACTGGCTTCATTAGGGCAGATGATCGGCGGTATCGCCCACAATCTAAAGACTCCGATCATGTCCATCGCCGGAGGAACCGAAGCTTTAAAAGATCTTATTAATGAATATCGAGAATCTGTCGATGATTTAAATGTGACTAAAGAAGATCACCTTGAAATAGCTGGGGAGATGTTGGAATGGGTCAAGGAGATCAAGTCACACTGCGCTTATATGTCCGATATTATCTCGGCGGTAAAAGAACAAGCCGTGCAAATGAACTATTCTTCAGGGTATAGTTTTACCTTGGAAGAATTGGTTAAACGAATTGAAATTTTAATGAAATACGAGCTTAAAAAGTATAACTGCCGAATTGAGATGGATATCCAAGTGGATTTGCAGACCGAAATTGAAGGCGAACTAAACAATCTGGTTCAAGTATTCAACAATTTGATTTTAAACGCGATTCAAGCTTACGATGAACAAGGAGGAAAGATTGATTTAATAATAACCGCCCAAAATGAATCTATCGAATTCGTGGTTAGGGATTACGGCAAAGGCATAGCTCCGGAGATTAAGGATCGGCTCTTTAAAGAAATGGTAACAACCAAAGGGGCCAAGGGAACCGGGATAGGTTTATATATGTCGTATTTAACCGTGAAAGGCAAGTTTGGAGGTAATATCTGGTTTGAGTCGGAGCAAGGCGAAGGGACTGTTTTTCATTTAACGGTACCGGTAAGCAAGAACCGGCACAACACGGAGGTGTCATAGCCAGAAAATGCGAAGACGCGCTGCTGCACTTTCATCGGAATACCGGATTTTATTGGTGGATGATGAACCGGGAGTAATTAAATCGCTGGAGGTTTTGCTCAAGCACCTCGGATATTATTTTAAAGGGGTCACCGATCCGCTAAAAGCCATTGAAATGGTCCGGAATGAGCGCTATGACATGATTGTCCTGGACTATATCATGCAACCGCTCCACGGAGATAAGGTCGTGGAAAAAATCCGCGAATTTAATGAAGATATTTATATCCTTCTCTTAACCGGGCATAAAGATTTGGCGCCCCCGCTTGAAACCATTAAAAAGCTTGCCATTCAAGGTTATTGTGAAAAAAGCGACAAGTTTGATCAACTGATATTGTTAATCGAATCGGGTATCAAATCAATCTCCCAAATAAGAACCATCAAGCGTTTCCAAATTGGGTTAAACCGGATCCTGCAAACGGTTCCGAAGATTTATCAATTACAATCAATCGATAACATTTTGGAAGAGATTTTAAAAGGGATTATGCCTTTGGTAAATAGCGAGGACGCTTTCATTTTAGTCGATAACGTAATTACTGGTAATAAAAGGGTAATCTTCAAAGGCATCGGCGTATATCAAACCGATCTCGAGGATTTTTTCTCCAAATTGAATCCGGTTTTGATGGAGCAAACGGGTTTCGCCAGGGTGGCTAAACAAAATGTGCTACTGGACAATGGGATAATACTGCCTTTGATTGATGGAACTCAAAAGTCGATGGGAGTAATTTATGTTGAAAGCAGGGACTTAAAAGAGGGAGCAAAATTATTGGAGATATTTGCCAGCCAAGCCGCTTCGGCTTTAAGTAACGCCTTTCTTCACTCATTGGTGAATATCAAAAATGAAGAATTAAACCGGACCTATGATGAACTAAAGATTAGATACATTGACACCATTGAAGTGCTTCGTTTAACGGTTGACGCTAAGGATGTTTATACCAGCGGCCATTCGGACCGGGTTGCTTATTTGGCGGTTAAAATCGGCGAACAGTTCGATTTATCTCAAAGTGATTTGGAGATTTTGAAATTAGGGGGCTTTTTCCACGACATCGGAAAAATTGGGACCACCGATGATATTTTACTGAAAGCGGGAGCGTTGAGTTCGGTCGAATATCAGGAAATAAAGAAACATCCGCTTAAAGGGGCCCATATTCTCTCGGCGGTATCGATGTTTAAAGAAGTGGTGCCGCTGGTTCGGTATCATCATGAACGGATTGATGGGAAGGGCTATCCCGACGGTCTGAAGGGGGAACAGATTCCGTTTTTGGCCCGGATATTATCGGTCGCGGACGCTTATGACGCAATGACCTCGGAACGACAATATCGCTCCAAATTGGACGCGAGAGAGGCCAAAAAGCAATTAATCAAGGGAAGGGGCGTTCAGTTTGACGCGGAAGTGGTCGACAGGTTTCTGGATATTGTCGAGGAAATCGAAATCAATCAGGCTGAAATAGCGGTAACCTTGGATTTTGGATAAAATTTTATTTAGTTATCGCTGGTTCAGATTAAACCCGGATAATGGGTTTTTTTATTTTAGGCCGCTCTTTGGATTGTTTTTTGAATAATATATAGGGTCTATATAGATAAGATGTTATGATATATAATAAATTGAGCGCTGCCGGTTGTTCGCGCGGTTTTAACTTAGAAAATGGAGGTCCGAATTGGGATGAGTGTTAAAACAATCTTGGATTGCATCGGGAACACGCCGTTGGTTAGTTTAGAGACTTTTACGGGGGCTAAGATTTTCGCCAAAGCCGAATTTCTAAACCCCGGCGGCAGTATTAAAGATCGGATCGGCAAATACATGATTGAGGAAGCGGAGAGAAAAGGTTTATTAAAACCGGGGATGACGATTGTTGAGCCGACTTCGGGGAACACGGGGATCGGTCTGGCTTTGGCCGGAGTACGAAAGGGTTACCGCGTAATAATAGTGATGCCTGAGAATATGAGCGAAGAAAGGAAAAAAATTATTAAAGCGCTGGGCGGAGAGCTGATTTTAACACCGGCCGAGGAGAGTATTGAGGGATGTATTCGAAAAATAAACGAAATCCGGGCGGATGATCCCATGATATTTGTTCCGCAGCAATTTGAAAACTTTGATAATCCGAAAATTCATTATCTGACGACGGGTCCGGAGATTTGGGATCAGCTTGATCATAAAGTCGATATCTTTGTCTCCGGTTTAGGAAGCGGCGGCACCCTTGCCGGAGTCGGGAAATATTTAAAGGAAAAGAATCCGGAGTTAAAATTGGTCGCGGTTGAGCCTAAAAATGTATCCGCTTTACTCGGGCATGAGCCGGGGCTGCATAGAATCCAAGGAATAGGGGATGGTTTTATTCCGGCGGTATTAGATCCCGGAATTGTCGACGAAGTGGTGGAGGTTTCCGATGATGACGCCATTGAAACCGCCCGAGGTTTAGCGCGGGTAGAGGGACTACTGGTAGGCACCTCGGCGGGGGCTAATGTCTGGGCCGCGCGTCAAATGTCTGAAAAATGGGGCAAAGATCGCATAATTGCGACTGTTTTACCGGACCGGGCCGAAAGATATTTTAGCACGGCTTTGATTTAGCACGGAAGACGCTGATAGCACAAGACAATACAGACTTGGTTCACGGAGTTATGATACTTCATAAAGCAACCCGTGATCTCAAGTGAGGTTCTATATCCGGAATAGACTAGAAAACTACCGAATAATTATTTTTGCGCTTAATTCACGTGTGAATCCTGTCCGAATAATTGTTGCGTTTTATCTAGAATTAGTTCATGAAAGTTCGATCTAAATCAATTAAAGTTTAAATAGAGACGGTTGGCGGCCAAACGAAAATCACGGTCCATTCTTTCCAATAACAGGACATCTTCCATGTGGTAAAATCCTTTTAAATTAAAGATGAAAGCCGCGGCTTTCAAAGCCCCTTCGGCATAAACGGTTCCCGAATTTGTCCGGTGCATAATTTCAATTTCTTCGGCTTCCCCGGAAAAACGCACTTTGTGAAAGAGGCCGTCATTGGCGGGAACGGAGGTAAAGCGGACTGTTTTCGAAATGTCTTCTTTGCGTCCGAATTTATAACGGTTTCGTTTAGCGGCTTCTTTGATGATTTTAAGATCATCGGCGATTCTAACAGCCGCGCCGGAATGGGATAGAGTATCACCTTGAGGTTCGGTTTCGAAGATTTCAACCTGATAATTGGGAATCAGCCTGGCAATAGTTTTAACTATCGATAACAACAAGTTTATTCCGACGGACAGATTCGGCGCATAAACCAACCCGATCCGGTGATGTTGAACCAGGTTTTTCAATTGCTGTAATTGATGACCGCTAAACCCGTTGGTTCCGATAACCAAGTGGACCCCTTTTTCGGCAAGAATTGGAGCGTTTTTAAGCGTTGCTTCCGGCGTGGAAAAATCAATGGCAACTTGAAAGCGCTTTCGTTTATATTCATCAATTATAGTATCGGCGTCGGCGATTATTAGATCGCTGTCGGTATTCAGATATTGTTTTAACGGAGAACCGCTCTTTTCACTCCCGGGCTTGCAGATAACCGAGACCAATTCAAACTCCGGAGCTGCGGCGAGTTTTTCCGCTATGATCCTACCGGTTTTTCCCAAGCCTAACATACAAGTTTTGATCATATGTAATCACCTCGCAATGTCGGATAGATTATTCGAAACAATTAATAAAATAAAACGCGCTTTACTTTATTATACAATTTTGTAATAGAAAGTAAATAGGAGATAATTTGAAATAATAACCGAGCGATTGTTTGCGCTCGGCTTGGAAATAAAACTCGCTATGTTTACCGGTATTATCGGTGGAGATTCGGAGGGTAAAAGATCGTCGTTTAAAGCGGAGGATTATTAGATTAGAATATTAACCGCCTGACCCGTCGGCAGGAAAGACCGGGTATAGGCCTTAAATTTAAAATGTTGTCCTTTGGCGGTTTCGGCTTTACTTTCTTTCCTGGCTTCAGCCTGAAGTTGTGCGCGGGCTTTTTGTTCCATTTTCTCAGCGTTTGCGGCTACTGCCCGATCGGCCGCGGAGGGGTCGGCCGGTGCCAAGGCCGCTCGTTTAATTATTTGAGCTTTTCTAATGGTAGCTTCGGGATTATTCGGGACCGAAGTTATATCCAAGGAAACACGGCCGCCAACCGCGTACCGTTTCCCATCGGGTCCGGTGATGTAATTATAGATGGGGCCGCCTTTTACATAACCGCCGGCCGCGGCCACGTGTTGGCGTTCATGGATTCTAACGGCGGTGTCGGTCTGTTTCAGCCGCTGGACTAATCGTTCCTCTTCGGGACTGAGTTCGGTTGAACCCGAATTAACCGTGGATTTTCCGGTTTGCTCATCGGTTGGTTTAATTTCGGTGGCGTTGTATTCGTCATCGGTATTTGACGGGTTTCGGTCCGCCTTATTTTTACCCAATAATCGTTGAGCTTCGGGGGAAAGAGTGAGCTTGACGGCGTCCGAAGTAAAATCGGTTTCGGGTTCGGCTGATTGGTCGCTTCCAAAAATGCGCCGACCGGTGACGAAGATCTTTGGCGCGGTGGTATAAAAATTTGAAATATTTTGAATCATAATTATAATCCCCCTTAAACGTAATCGTCACCTTTATGGAAAAGCTTTAGTTGTTTTTTACCAGGATTAAGCGGATTACACGGATTACACGGATTCGTCAGGTTGCAAGCCGGTTTTTGAAAAGTAATGCATTAATTCATATTTATTATAATAAATATTATAATAAATAAAATAGCCCTTTCGTCCTATAAATTATCATTCAAATGCTCCGATAATTAAAATACGGCAAAATGTTAACGGAGGGGTTAGAATGTCAGGTAGCTTTGATCCGCGTGCGAGCCTTATTAACCATAAAGTTAATACGGTAGTCGGTTTAAAGCAATACCGGCAAGTAAAAAAAATGATGGAACAATTTGACGCTAAATTGCGTCAGGAAATGGATAAACAGTTCGAACGACGACTGAAATAGATATTCAATTTATTTCTTTAGACTCCTGCGATATTCGGAAATATCCTCTGATCATGGATGAGAGGATTTTAATTTTAAAAATGGGGATCTTTTAAATTAATTATATTTATGAGGCTTTCCTGTGGGATAACTATTTATGGCAAAACTTTTCAGAGGGGGGACGAAGATGCGGATCAGATTTCCAGGCGGCAAAAAAGTTGATGTTCATTATAAAGGATTCACCGTAAAAACGGATCAACCGGAGGCTAGCGGCGGTAATAATTCCGCTCCCTCGCCATTTGACCTATTTTTATGTTCCATCGGCGCTTGCGCCGGGTTCTATGTGCTCGATTTTTGCCAGGGAAGAAATATACCTTACGAGGATATTGAATTAATACTGACGCCCGAAAGAAATGAAAGCAAAGGATTGATTGGCAAGATTAACATTGAAATTAAACTCCCGGCGGAATTTCCTGAAAAGTACCGGGATGCCGTAGTAAGGGCCGCCGGTTTATGCGCTGTTAAAAAACATTTGGATAATCCGCCCGAATTTCAGATTCAGGCCGCCCTTAAATAGGCTGATTTTTTACTTTACATCCTTCATATGTTAAGGTATATTATAGATAGTCGGGCAAGGTTCGCCAATCCAATCCGCCAAAGATTGGGCGCGGATGGTTGGATCTCATAAATTTAAAAACAATTGAATATTGATTAAAGCTAGGGGTGCCGGCAACGGCTGAGAAAGAGCGACCTCTTAACCCTTGAACCTGATGTGGATAATGCCACCGTAGGGAAGCTTGAATGTTTTTAGGCTTACCGTAGGATGGTAAGCTTTTTTAGTTTATTTAAAGTCGGGGGAGAATTGATGAAACTGTTTATCAATGGAAAAGAAGAAACATTTAACGGCCTAGGAACCCTTCATGATTTAATCGTCTCTAAGAACCTTCCCGAGCAACGGATAATAGTCGAAGTTAACGGCAATCTGATCAAACGCGACGAATGGGAGAGGACGGCCCTTCAAGAAGCTGATCGGATTGAAATTTTGAGATTTGTAGGTGGGGGATGAGGATGACTGATTATTTGACAATCGCCGGCGTCCGATTAACCAGTCGGCTGTTTGTGGGAACGGGAAAGTTCGCTTCTTACGACTTGATTCCAAAAGTGATTGAAGCCTCCCGAACGCAGGTGGTTACGGTGGCGCTCCGGCGGATCGACTTCGATACTCCGGGGGAGAATATGTTGGAGTACATTCCGAAGGATGTAATTGTAATGCCTAACACCTCCGGGGCCAGAAATGCCGAGGAAGCGGCGCGGATCGCCCGGATTGCGCGCGAGGCCGGTTGCGGGAATTGGGTGAAGATTGAAGTCATAACCGATCAAAAGTATCTGTTGCCCGATAATATCGAAACCATTAAAGCCACTGAAATTTTGGCCAAGGAAGGTTTTGTGGTTTTACCGTATATGAGTCCCGATTTGATGGCCGCCAAACGGATGGTCGACGCCGGCGCGGCGGCGGTAATGCCGTTGGGAGCGCCGATCGGGACGAACCGGGGGTTGAAAACCAAGGAACTGCTCAGGATTTTAATTGAAGAGATTGAGGCGCCGATAGTGGTCGACGCCGGTATCGGGCGGCCTTCGGAAGCGGTTGAGGCATTGGAAATGGGCGCTGCGGCGGTACTGGTTAATACGGCGATCGCCACGGCCGATGATCCGGTGTTGATGGCCGAAGCTTTCGGCCAAGCGGTTGAGATTGGGAGAAAGGCGTATTTGGCGGGCCCGGGCGCTACCAGTGAATATGCGGCGGCTTCCTCGCCGTTGACGGGGTTTTTAAGTCAATAATGTCAAGATAATTTAGTTTAGTTATTATTAAGCGAAGGGATTTGGAGCTGAAGAATTAACCGCTGGTAAAGAAGGTATTTTAAATGACTTTTTATGATGAAATGCAACGCTATAATAATCCGGAATTAAGAGAGCGGATCAATTCAGCGACTAAACCGGAGATTGAAAGGGTTATCAACCGGAAAACCGCCTTGACGGTCGGGGATTTTGCAAAGTTGTTGGCGCCGCTTGCCTCAGACTATCTGGAAGAGATGGCTAGGCGGGCCTCCATGATCACGTTGCAACATTTTGGGAGGACCGTTCTTTTATACACTCCCTTGTACTTAAGCAATTACTGCGTAAATCATTGCGTTTATTGCGGCTTTAATTACACTAATTCGATACCGCGCCGGAAATTGAGCCTGGCTGAAGTGGAAGCGGAGGCCGAGGCGATTGCGAAAACCGGGTTGAAACATCTATTAATTTTGACCGGCGAATCCCGGCGACATTCTCCGGTTGATTACATTAGGGAATGCGTTCAGGTTTTAAAGAAATATTTCAGTTCAATTTCAATCGAGATTTACCCGTTGGGAGTCGAGGAATACGCCCAATTGATCAAAGCCGGAGTTGACGGCTTGACCATCTATCAAGAGGTTTATTCCGAAACTGCCTACGCCGGGTTTCATCCCGGAGGACCGAAACGGAATTACCGGTTTCGCTTGGAAGCTCCGGAAAGGGCCGGGGCGGCCGGAATCAGAACCATTAACATCGGAGCGCTCTTGGGGTTGCATGATTGGCGCAGCGAGGCTTTTTTCACCGGGTTGCACGCTTATTATTTACAGCAGAAATTTCCCGAAATAGAGATCAGCCTTTCGGTGCCGCGGATTAGGCCGGAGGTAGGAGGATTCACCCCGGAAAGTCCGGTGTCCGATCGGGAATTGGTTCAAATTATTTTAGCGTTCCGCCTCTTCTTACCGCGAGTGGGGATAACGCTTTCAACCAGGGAAAGCCCCCGAATGCGGGACCATCTGATTAAACTGGGGGTTACCAAAGTATCGGCCGGATCTTTGACCACGGTGGGTGGCCATTCCGAAGCTGAACCGGGCATCGGTCAATTCGAGATTGCCGATCGCCGCTCGGTCCAAGAAATGTATCAAGCCATTACCAGGCTCGGTTATAAACCGATTTATAAAGATTGGCACTTGCTGGAGGCTTAAAATGAATCATTTGGAAGAAAGACTGGCCGGAGACTTGGGGCCGGAACGGCTTCATAAAATTCAGCGCATTAAGATCGGAATCGCCGGCGCCGGAGGGCTGGGTTCAAATTGCGCTTTTAATCTGGTGCGCTCCGGTTTTAGGAAGTTGGCGATTGTGGATTTTGACCGGGTGGAACCATCCAATTTGAACCGGCAGTTTTATTTTGCGGATCAGATCGGCATGGCCAAGGTCGCCGCTTTAAAAGATAATTTGCTCCGGATTAATCCCGATTTGGAATTGGAGATCCACCAGGAAAAAATCGAACCGGAAACCGTGGCCTCTTTTTTTAAAGATTGCGCGGTGGTGGTCGAGGCCTTCGACCGGGTTGAGTATAAACGGTTGCTGGTGGAACATTTTTGGAATTCCGGGAAATTGGTGGTGGCCGCCTCCGGATTGGGCGGATGGGATGATGGCGACCTGATCGTCACCCGCCGTTTACGGGAGAATATTTTTGTGGTTGGGGACGGGGTTAGCGAAGTTGATCAGCAGCGGCCTCCTTTGTCTCCAAGGGTGAATATTACCGCCGCCAAACAAGCGAATCTCATTTTAAACTGGGCGCTCAAGGAGTAACCACCATGAAGAAATTATGGCGAATTGTGGATGCTGAATTGAACCGGATTGGCGAGGGGTTGCGGATCTTAGAAGACCTGGCCCGTTTTTATTATGAAAATCCGAACTTAACCTCGGAGTTGAAGCAACTCCGTTCCAAAGCAGCCGCCTTGGCGAATCCCTTTCGTTCCAATTTATTAAAGGAACGCGACGCCGAGCGGGATCCGGGCCGGGAACTCTCCCAAAAGCTCCGGCTTGACTCCAGACAGGATTTGAGCGAACTCTTAACCGCCAATTTTAAGCGGATCCAGGAAGGGTTGCGTTCTTTGGAAGAGTGTTTAAAAATACTGGATTATTATGAGACGGCCAAAGAATATGAAAACCTACGTTTTCAAGCATATTCCCTGGAAAAGGAAGCCGCCCGGGGGCTTTTTCAACCCAAACGGCCGGGGTTGCCGCGTACCGATCTCTATTGCCTGACCGCCTCCGAGTTTTCCATGGGGCGCTCCAATCTAGATGTGGTTGAACAAATGCTCCGGTCGGATATTAAAATAATTCAGTACCGGGAAAAAGAAAAGTCGCTTAAGGAGAAGTACAGGGAATGTTCGATAATCCGGGAATTAACCGCGGACTACGGGGCGGCGTTGGTGGTTAACGACGATCTCCATTTGGCGATGGCTGTGGAAGCCGACGGCGTTCATCTGGGGCAGGATGATCTTCCGGTGGAGGCGGCGCGGCAACTGGTAGGCGATCGGATGTTCATCGGACTTTCAACGCACTCGCCGGAACAAGCCGAGGCCGCGGTCAAAGCGGGAGCGGACTATATCGGAGTGGGACCGATTTATCAAACTTTTACCAAAAAGGATGTCTGCGCTCCGGTAGGCCTTGAGTACCTGGACTATGTAGTTCAAAATATCCGGATTCCCTTTGTGGCTATCGGCGGTATTAAGGAGCATAATGTGGCGGAAGTGGTGCGACACGGCGCGGAATGCGTGGCTTTGGTCACCGAGATCGTCGGGGCTGAGGATATCGGCGCCAAAATCCGGGCCATCCGGAAGGTCATGCAGGATAGTAAAGGTGAGGGTTAATCCCTCTGCGTCTCCGTGACAAATTCATTTATAGGCCGCAGAGACACAGAGACACGGAGTAATCACTTTTTAAATAGTCGTTCACCCCGGCTCGCCGGGGTGCGTTAAAGGATGACTAAATCCCCTGCGGGATCGGCTGCCTTTGCTATTGGCTTCGAAGCATCACGGAGCCCGGTGAGACCGGGCTTTGGAATGCTTTTCACATTTAGCCGTGGGTTTTAACCCGCGGCAGACAGAATATGCTTTGCGTCTTTGCGTCTCCGCGGCTAATTCATTTATTGGCCATAGAGACACGGAGAAATCATTTTAAATTAATACGTATTTTGACTGAACAAGGAGCGTGGGTCATGAAATACCATACTCAAATGGAAGCGGCCCGGAAAGGGATCATTACTCCGGAAATGAAAAAGGTAGCCGCGAAGGAGTCGATTGATGAAGAAACGCTACGGCGGAAGGTGGCCGAAGGACAAGTGGTGATCCCGGCGAACCGGAACCATCAGCGTCTTGATCCGGAGGGGATCGGAGAAGGGCTACGAACCAAAATCAATGTCAATCTCGGTGTCTCCCATGATTGCCCGGATTTTGAGGCTGAATTTGAAAAGGTCCGTAAGGCTCTTGACTTAAAGGTAGAAGCGATCATGGATCTCAGTTCGTGCGGGAAGACGCGGGAGTTTCGGAAAAGATTGCTTGAAACCAGTCCGGCGATGATCGGGACGGTGCCGGTCTATGACGCGGTGGGTTATTTTGACCGGGAACTGACGGAACTGACCGCCGCCGACTTTTTAAAAATTCTGGAGATTCACGCCGAAGACGGGGTGGACTTCGTGACCATTCACGCCGGGATTAACCGGGAGACGGTCGCTCATTTAAAGCTGAATTCCCGGGTTACCAATATTGTATCGCGGGGCGGTTCGCTTTTGTTCGCCTGGATGGAGGCGACCGGGAACGAGAATCCCTTTTTCGAACATTTCGACCGGGTGTTGGAGATTTGCCGGGAACACGATGTTACGATCAGCCTGGGAGACGCTTGCCGGCCGGGGAGTATCGCCGACGCCACCGACAGCGTTCAAGTCCAGGAATTGATCATCCTCGGCGAATTGACCAAACGGGCCTGGGAACAGGATGTTCAAGTGATGATCGAAGGCCCGGGTCATATGGCGCTGAATGAAATTGCCGCCAATATGACCCTTCAAAAGAAACTCTGTCACGGGGCGCCTTTTTATGTTTTGGGCCCGTTGGTCACCGATGTGGCGCCTGGGTACGATCATATCACCAGCGCGATCGGAGGCGCCGTCGCCGCCATGTCGGGAGCTGATTTTCTCTGTTATGTCACACCGGCGGAACATTTACGCTTACCTACCCTGGACGATATGGTTGAAGGGATCATCGCCACCAAAATCGCAGCCCATGCCGCCGATATCGCCAAGGGTTTGCCGGGGGCCAAAGAGTGGGACTTGGAGATGAGTAAAGCGCGGGCGGCGTTGGATTGGGAAAAAATGTTTCAATTGGCGCTTGATCCGGAAAAGGCCAGGAGGTTCCGGGAGGAATCACTGCCGGAAATCCGGGATACTTGCACGATGTGCGGGAAGATGTGCGCGGTGCGCAATACGAATTTGACGTTAAGAGGAGAAAAAGTAGGAGTATGATTTTACTCATACTCCTTGATTTTCAGGGGCTGGTTCTTTAAAAGCCAGCGACAGCAGTAGAGGCGTAATAATGGTTGAGATTAACACCAACATTAAGGTAGCGGAAAAAATATCGTTTCCAATGATTCCTTTGCGTATCCCGAGAGAAGTAATGATCAGCGCCACCTCGCCACGGGGGATCATCCCCACCCCGATCCGGACCGCGCGGCGCAATGAAAAGCCGCCGATTAAAGCCCCGATCATGCTGCCGACAATTTTAGAGATAATTGCGGTTAACACGATCGTAATTGCCAAAATTAATGAAGAGACCCCAATTTGGTGAAAGTCGGCGCCGGCGCCGATTCCCACAAAAAAGATGGGAATGAAGAAAGCGTAGCCGATTATTTGAATTCTTTCGCTGACCAAGTTCCTGATTTTAGTTTGACCGATGAAGATCCCCATCAAGTAAGCGCCGATAATGGCCGCTACACCCATGTTATCGGCCAGCCAGGCAAAGAAGAGGCAACAAGCCAAGGCTAAGGTGACCCTGCCTTCGCGGATTTCATATTTGGCCGAAAGTTTAAGCAGAAACGGAAAGATGACACGGCCAAAAAATGTAATACTGATGAAAAAGAGGATTATCATTCCGATTAGTCCGAAAATATTCAGATTTGAACCGGCGCCTACTATTACGGCCAGAATTAAGATGCCGATGATATCGTCGATCACCGCTGCCGTTAAAATGGAATTGCCTTCGATGGTTTTAAGTTTCCCCAATTCCATCAAGGTCTGAACGGTGATACTGACGCTGGTTGCGGTCAGAATGGTTCCCACAAAAACAGCGGTTTGGAGATCCTGTTTAAACCAAAAGGTTACCAGCGTTCCCAAGCAAAACGGAATCAAGACTCCACCCAAGGCCACCAACATGGATTGTTTGCCGATGGATTTCATTTGTTTGATTTCCGTATCCAATCCCGCCAAAAACAATAACATAATGACCCCGATTTGGCCGGCTTCCTCTAAAAAAAGGTCCGTTTTTACTACACCAAGTAAAGTTGGCCCCAGAATTATACCGGTCAATACTTGGCCCAGTACCGACGGGACTCCCAGCCGTTTACCGATCATTCCGCCGATTTTAGTAAAGATTAAAATAAGGGCGATGTTGATTAAAAACATTGATGGTATCATTGTCGTTCCTTCCTGCATCTCCAAAACCCCCAAATATATTTCCGCTTTGCTTTTTCAGGTTTCAAAGGTTAAATTCTTTGATTATTCTTGACTTGGCTCCGATGGTAGGTTTTTTTGGCCAAAGCCGATCGCCTTGATAACCGGGACCACAAAGATCATTCCGGAGCAGGGATTCTTGAACCCGTTGAATTCCCGTGAAATCAGTTCAATCGCGCGGTCAATCTTCTCCGGATTTCGGGAAACCGCGAAAATGGTTTGGTTATGAGGACGTTGTTGGGAGAGAATTGAACGGATACTACCGATTACCGGAATGTTGCCTTTAAGCACCTGACCCATGCCGGTAGATTCAATCACGGTCGCCCCTCGTATTTCGCATTCCAATAAAAGTTCAAGCGTTCTCTCGGTGTGGGTTTGGTCGCTAAGCACGATAAAAATGGCCTGTAAATTTTCCATTACCCGCCGTCTCCTTTACAAAAAATATTTAAGACAAGTAGTTCAAACTTATATATTAGGTGATTTCATAATTCCCGGATTTTTCATTTTGACACAATATATTGATAGACTAATCCGGGTTGGACGCCATATATTGTGTCAAAATCTCACTCTAGAGGTAATTATGAAAATCGCTTATATAATAATATCAAATTAGTATTGAAAGTAAGTTAATACATTATTAAGATATTGTGGAATTAAGGTGCCAAAAATTGTTGGTATATGAGCAGATTATTCCGAACGGGTAAAACTTCGAACGACACGGATTTTAATCATTGATCCTATCTAAAAACGTTCTAAATCTTTTCCGGGATAAATGCTCCTCGCTACGTGGCTTCGAAGCCTTCACGGGCCCGGCGAAACAGGGCTTTGGAATGTTTTTCACATTTAGTCGTGGGTTTTAACCCAATGTCATCAGGTGATCGTGGTAAAATTTGGTTTTAATGAATGCCGACCGGAGGCTAAAGCCATCCGGCTACAAGATGGAAGCCCTTTGGGCTGGGTAAAACAGCCGTGATCGTTTTTTGACGATTTATTATATCCCAAAATAGGGCCGGAGGCCCTTACATCTTGTAGCCGGAGCGTTTACGCTCCGGTTGACGAAAGAGAAATCAGATTTGGTTCCAAAATCTGTATCATTAACTCCATGACATTGGGTTTTAACCCGCGGCGGACCAAATAAAAAAGAGTTCGTAAATAATTGGCTTGATTACGAACTCCGCTGTTTTGATTAAATACACGCTGGAAATGGCTTTGAAATCTTCGTCTCAAATTATTACCGGATCCGCGTTAATTTAACTCACTTTCGATTTCTTTTACGAGCGAATCGAGGGCAGCGATCATTTTATCCGATTTTTTGCCCAGAATGTAGGCGATCTTAACCGGCGACTTGGAGGTGGAGATCAGGTTTTCCATTGCTTTGCGAAAGCCTTGGTAATAATGCTTGAAGAATAGTTCAAACACTCCAAAAACCTCATCCCTTTCCGATTCCTCAGTTACCGGCACTCCCCGGATTTTTTGGTAAAGGTTGTAGAGGGAGCGGTAAACTTGTTCCTGGATTTTCCCGTGCTCGATTGCGGTAGCCTCCGCGAGCATTTGGACAGATTTCATCTCCAAGACATCTTGAAAAAGGGTTTTCTCAAAAAACTCTTCCTCATCGACAATGGTTTGAGCGGCCGGAATTTTTTCCGGTTCATTGGCGTTTAATTTGGGTTCACTGGTTAACATGGCGAGTCCTCCTTATAATTTTAATGAAAAGCAAGTCGGGCATTAACTAATAGTATTATCTTCCTGAATTACCTATTTTATACCCCGCTCTTAAAAATTTGTAATACGGTAATACTAGATGTAATTAGAAAACAGGGCAAGTATTATCACGAATCTGTTGAACTCAAAACATATATAGTTGCGATTAACGGTATTTTCGATTAAAATGATATCAGTTATGTTGAAGGGGAGAGATGGTTTTGATTACGGCCAATCAAGTAAGAACCGAATTCTTGGAATTTTTCAGGGAAAAAGGACATGAAATAGTGCCGAGCGCTTCTTTAATTCCGGAAAACGATCCGACTTTAATATTTACCAACGCGGGGATGAACCAGTTTAAGGATGTATTTTTAGGGACCGGCGTCAGGAGTTATAAACGGGCGGCGGATTCTCAGAAGTGTATCCGGGTGAGCGGCAAACATAATGATCTTGAGGAAGTGGGCCGGGATACATATCATCACACTTTCTTTGAAATGCTCGGCAATTGGTCGTTCGGTGATTATTATAAAAAAGAGGCGATCATCTGGGCGTGGGAACTGTTGACGGAACGCTGGAAGCTTCCCAAGGATAAACTTTACGCCACCATCTATAAAACCGATGATGAAGCGGAAGAATTGTGGCGGAGTTGCACCGATATCAATCCCGACCATATTTTGCGTTTCGGCGAGAAAGATAATTTTTGGGAGATGGGCGAGACCGGACCGTGCGGTCCTTGTACCGAGATTCACATTGATTTGGGGCCGGAACGGTGCGATAAAGGGCATATTTCGGGTCATGTCTGCGGTGTAAATGAGGGATGCGCCCGGTTTATTGAGCTGTGGAACCTGGTTTTTATCCAATACAATCGGAAAGCGGACGGTTCTTTGGAAGAATTGCCCGCGAAGCACGTGGACACGGGGATGGGTTTTGAGCGGATCGTATCCGTATTGCAAAATGTTAGTTCCAACTATGATATTGATCTCTTTCGGGAAATAATTAAAGGGATCGAGACCATAACCGGGAAAAGTTACCGGGACCCCGAAAACCAGGTGGCGTTTCGAGTAATCGCCGACCATATCCGGGCATTGACTTTCGCGATCGCCGACGGAGCGTTGCCCTCCAATGAAGGCCGCGGTTATGTGTTGCGCCGGATTTTAAGGCGGGCGGCCCGTTTCGGCCGGACGCTGGGTATGGTGGAACCGTTTTTATACCGGGTGGTTCCTTATTTGGTGGCGGCTATGGGGGATGCTTACCCGGAAATCAGGGAGCGCCAGAATCATTGCGAGATGGTAATCAAAGCCGAAGAGGAAGGATTTAACCGGACTCTCGATAAAGGGATTGAACTCTTTGAAGAAATCGCCGGCCGGTTGCGGCAAGAAGCTTCAACGACTATTTCAGGGGTTGACGCTTTTAAACTTTATGACACATATGGTTTCCCGCTGGATTTGACCCAGTTGATGGCGGAGGAGAAAGGATTAAAGGTGGACATTGACGGGTTTAACCGGGAAATGGACAAACAGCGGGCAAAAGCGCGGGAAACCGGAAAGTTTGTAATGAGCGAGGATTTAACCAAATGGGAAACGGTAAAAGAGATTCCTCATTCCCGCTTTTACGGCTATGAGGGTTTGACCGGGGAGGCCGAGCTTTGTTTGGTCGGCGAAGATGAGAAGTACTGGCATTTGGTCTTCAACGAAACGCCCTTTTACGCCGAAGCCGGCGGACAGGTGGGGGATGTGGGAACGATTGAAGCCGGAGCCGATTCTTATCAAGTGGTGGATACTATCCGCCGTAATGAGCGGATCATTCATTTGGTGGAAAAAAGGGGAAGCATTCCTAAGGGGAGCCGGTTTAGGTTAAAAGTAGACCGGCGCCGGCGTCAAGACACGGCCTGTAACCATACGGCGACTCACCTTTTGCAAGCGGCCTTACGCCGGGTGCTGGGAACCCACGTGAATCAGTCGGGATCTTTGGTCACTCCCGAGCGGTTGCGATTTGATTTTACTCATTTTGAAAAAGTTTCCGACGAAAAGTTGCGCGCCGTCGAAGACCTGGTTAATGAAGTTATTGCAGCGGGAATTCCAGTCCGCGCCGAGGAAAAGGACTATCAGGAAGCCATTACCTCCGGGGTTACCGCTTTATTTGGGGAAAGGTACGGCGACCGGGTCCGGGTGGTTTCGGTTGAGGGTTTCAGCAGCGAGTTGTGCGGCGGGACCCACGTCAACAATACCGCCCAAATCCGGTTATTCAGAATCCTGGCGGAAAGCAGCGTGGCTACGGGTATCCGGAGAATTGAAGCGGTGACCGGAACCGAAGCCTTAAAACTGTATAACCGGGAAAGAGAAGCGTTGAATGAAATTTGCGATTTGCTGAAGACTGATTTTGATCAAGTAGTTTTGAAAGTAAATAATTTGATCGAAGCCAATCTCCAATATGAAAAAGAATTGGCCAAGCTCAATCAAGAACAAGCATCCGGCCAGGTTAAACAATTGTTTGACAAGATTAAAACGGCGAACGGAATCAAATATATCGTAGCCCGGATCGACGGCTTAAGCATGGAATTATTACGCGACGCGGCGGATAAACTACGGGAGCGGATGGGCACCGGAGTGGCGGCATTGGGTACGGTTAACGAGGGCAAAGTGGCTTTCGTGGTTGGCGTCACTAAGGATCTGACCTCCAAAATAAAAGCCGGCGATCTGATCAAAGCCATCGCCGCCGAGACCGGGGGAGGAGGAGGAGGACGCCCCGATCTGGCTCAAGCCGGCGGTAAGGATGCCTCCAAAATTGATCGGGCTTTGGAAGTCGGGGAGAAGATGATTGTTGAGACTTTAGGAAAATGAATTAGAGTAATGCCCTGGGGTTTCGTTCACAGTTAAATCCGGGTGTTGCTTTTGGGTTCCGTTTCCAGTTCCCAGTTGTTTTAATTTGGATAAGGTATTAGGGATTCGTTACCAGTTTTTTATACTTGGGTGATGAATTTATGACTCGTTCACAGTTCCCAGTTAGCTTCTGGGGTAATGCGTTGGGGATTCGTTCCCAGGTCCCAGTTAGTTAACTTGGGTGATGTATTTGGGTTTCGTTCCCCGTTTTTTTACTTAGGCGATGAATTTATGACTCGTTCCCAGTCTCCAGTTGTCTTAATTTGGGTAGTGTATTAGGGATTCGTTCCCAGTTTCCAGTTTTTATTCGGGTCGTGTATTTCAGATTCGTTCCCCGGTTTTTTTTGAACAGGGAACTAGCCCTCAGAATTAGCTTTCAGCTGTGAACTGGGAACCAGCTTTCAAAACCAACCAACAGTATAATTAACAGCGGAGTGAATTGATTGTATCTGGTAGATTATCATATCCATACCAAACGTTGCGGGCATGCTTGCGGGGAAGATCGGGAGTATGTGGAGGCGGCTTTAAAAAAAGGTTTTCGGGAAATCGGGTTTTCGGATCACGTACCCCGTTTCTATGAGCCGCCTTCTTCTGAAGTGAAAGTAACGGAACGGGGAATGGCCCGGGAAGAACTTGACGATTATGTCGAATCCGTGATTAAGCTGCGGGATGAGTACCGGGAGATTTCGATCAAGCTGGGGCTGGAGGTGGATTACGTCCCCAGTTGGGAGAGGGAGACCGAAGCTATCACCACCCAATATCCGTGGGATTATATCATCGGTTCGGTCCATTTTATCTCCGAGTGGAATTACGGTTATATCGCCAATGAAAAAGAACACGGACCGGAGGAGATTTATCCGGTATATTTCGACCGGGTAGCCCAAGCGGCGGAAAGCGGACTCTTTGATATTTTGGCCCATGTGGATTTGCCGAAACGCTCTTTTCCCCGTTTGGAACCGGAAGTAATGACGGAACTTTATCGCGATTTGGCGATCCGTTTGGGGAAAGCGGGAACGGTGATTGAACTGAACTCCTACGGGGTGCGCGGCTCCAAATTGGGCGATGTGGGGGTATATCCGGATCAGGAATTGTTGCGTTTCTGCCGCGGTCAGGGAGTTAGAGTCACAATGGGGTCCGATGCTCACCGGCCTCAGGATGTGGGTGCGGATTTTGATCGGGTTACCGAGTTGCTTAGAAAAGTGGGTTATCGGGAGATCGCGGTTTTTAATCGAAGAAAGAGGTCGATGGTTGAATGGGAGGCTTAGGCCTCTTTTTTTGTTTAATACTCAGAATTAAAAAAACGTTTTATTCAGGGAAAATAAAAATTTTTTAGACATTTTTGGAATTTTTTGCAGGAGTGATTTTGGTAAGGGCGAATATTGGTTGAAAAAAACATGGCATTAACGGCCTTTGGTTTTACGGAAATCGGGTCCCGTAATGTATGGCATAAAGTGTCAAGGGTTTGCAACAATTACATGAGGGATGTGATCACCCGGTCGATGAGGCCGTGTTTTTATGGTGATATGAGAGATAATCATTTTAAGGGGGCTTTTGTAATGTCCAAATCCAAAATGAGGTTAATCTTCGCTATATTGATCGTTAGCTGCGTTATGTTTAACGCCTTGCCGATAACGGC
>JAAYHS010000197.1 GCA_012735315.1 Bacillota bacterium
ACGCCGGCCGGGTTAATCAAAAAGCCCGCGGCGCGATGCGGATGGTTCGCGACAATACGGCGCGGTTGACTTCGGCTTTAAGAGACGGCGGCGAAGCTTTTTCACGCAGACTCGCGCGGCGGATGTCGTAGATAAATGACATTGTAACAATATTTTCTTTAGGGACGTAAGGCTCTCCTGAGGAGTTAACTTCTTTGGAGGGTCTTTAATTTTTTTGAGCCGGAATTTCTAGGGGGCGCCCTTCTCAAATGAATAACTTCAAAACCCGACGGGCGATGATCAATTTCGCCATTCAGGCAATTATGTTGACGGACAGTACCGAAAGACTTCCTTCCTCTTAAACGCATTGGTCGAATGCTATCGATGTTATTATCACCGACTTAAATTTGAATTCAGTCACTATGGACATGCTTTTTGGGAAATGAGTTAAACCAATAATATTGGCTTGGTAATATCAAAATGCAATTATTTGATCCAAAAAGATAAAAAACTACTTTTGATTCCAAATATAGGAAACTAACTGCTAGATAAAGTTTTTTGCAAGCTTTTCGAATGTCAGACAATTAATTTTTGGAAAATGTTGTATGATATTGACAAGCAGATCCTATAAATAATCGTCGTTTAGTGAATGGATTTAAGATTTAAAAATAGATAAAGTTAATGTTAAAGATACTTAAATTTATTGGCTCAAATTTTGGTGAGGGACCGGCGTGAAAAGTTTCATTCTGAATTCAGGTTTATTCCGTTGTTTCTTGTTCGGAACCGGCTTGGAATTAATTGACCGAAATAAATATAAAATTTCTGTTTGGATTCGGATTGAGAGCGCAAATGAATATTGGTAGGGAATCTATTTTACCTTTGAATAAGTCAAGGAGAGAGCAATGTTAAAGGCTTATCTTAGAGAGAACGGTGAAATTGGAATTAGAAATCATTTGTTGATTTTATATACGGTGGAATGCGCCCGGGTGATAGCCGGAAAAATCGCGGCGGCGACCGGCGGGAAATTAATAGGTTTCTCGGGTTGCTACGCTAATCCAATTGCTTACCGAAGCCTGGTCAATTTAGGAAGGCATCCGAATGTGGGAGCGGTAATCATTGTGGCTTTAGGTTGTGAACATACTGATTACAGGCGTTTACAGGCTGATATTGCCGCCGGCTCAAAACCGGTGGAGCTGTTAGTGATTCAAGAAGCAGGTGGAAGCGTAGCGACTTTGGCCGAAGGAACCCGCTTGGGCACAAAATTGGCTGCAAAACTTTCTGAACAAGCCTCGATTGAGGTGGCCAACAACCGGTTGATTGTTGGAGTTGAATGCGGTGGATCCGACGCTACCTCCGGATTAATTACCAACCGGGCCGTAGGAAAAGCGATGGACAGGTTAATTTCCGAGGGAGGAACGGTTTTAGTTGAAGAATTCGGTGAATTATTGGGATGCGAATCCATTTTGGAGGAACGCGCCGTTTGTCCCGAGGTGGGGACGGAAGTGGTGAAGCGAGTCAAAAAGGCCCGCCGTTACTCAAATATAATTAAAGAGTTTGCCATATCTCCCGGTAATATTGAGGGTGGCTTGACCACAATTGAGGAGAAATCTTACGGAGCGCTGATGAAATTGGGATCGAGCCCGATCAAGGGGGTAATCCAAGCCGGTGATTTGGCGCCGCGGGATGGAGGGTTATACCTGTTTGACAGGGTACCAAATCCCGATTCCCGAGCGCTTTGTATTTGCGGTGGGGGCGATGCTCTGGGATTAACGGATTTAGTCGCCGCCGGAGCTCAACTTTTAATTTTTACAACCGGAAGAGGGACTCCGGTGGGTAATCCGATAGCTCCGGTGATTAAAGCTTGCGCTAATCCCGAAACAGGAAGAATGCTGGCTGATAATATTGATCTTGATTTATCAGGTTATTTTAAGAATGAATTATCTTTGGAACAAGCCGCAGAGAAAATTTTTGATACCTTAATCGGCGTCGCCAACGGCGGATTTACCCGAGCCGAGCTTCTCGGACATGAAGAATACTGGGTTTCCTATAAGTATTGATTCAGCTCAGATTAAGGAGTGAACAAGGTGCTGGAGTCGGAAGAAGCGAGAATCAGGGCGTTATATAAAGCAATGGGTTTTGATGATGTCAATTTGGAGAAACCGTTAATCGGAGTCGTTAACACCTGGAACTCGGCTAATCCTGGTCATTATGGCCTGAACCAACTTGCGGAACAGGCCAAATGGGGAATAATCGAGGCCGGCGGGACACCCGTCGAATTCGGGTTGCCAGGGCCTTGCGACGGTATGGCCAACGGTCATGAAGGGATGAAATATATTCTTCCCAATCGAGAGCTTTTGGCGGCCGGAGTGGAAACCATGGCCAAGATTAACCGGCTGAACGGCTTACTCTTGATTGGAGGCTGCGATAAAATCGTGCCCGGGTTAATTATGGGAGCGGTTCGGACCAATTTGCCGTCGGTATTTTTGGGAGCCGGACCGATGTTGCCGGGAGAAGTTGATCCTGATTCTCCATTCGCCAAGATGTATAATCGACCGCAACTTCACTTATCGGCTTTGGACTGGGGGCATGAATACTACGTTTCCGGGAAAGTATCGAAACAAGAATATAAAGCTCTGGAAGATTCGGTTTGTCCGACTTGCGGGGTGTGCCCTCCTTTGGGAACCGCCAACACCATGAACTGTCTGGCGGAAGTCTTAGGATTGGCGCTTCCGTACGGAGCCACAATTCCGGCGATCATGTCGCAACGGTTAAGATTCGCCAAGGCTTCCGGAAGAGCGGTGGTAGAGGCGGTAAGGATGAAACTCAGGCCATCGGAGCTGATTACTGAAAAGTCGCTGACCAATGCGGTGCGTTTCATGATGGCTACCGGAGGATCGACCAACGCGGTGCTGCACCTTCTGGCGATTGCTTATGAAGCAAAGCGACGGTTGGATTTGGCGACTATTGCAAAACTAGGGAAGGAAACACCGATAATAACCGATTTGATGCCCATGGGACCCCACCACATGATTGAACTGCATAAAATGGGCGGGGTGCCGGCAGTACTGAAAGAATTGTTGCCGTTGTTAGACGGCGAAGCGCTGACTGTCACCGGAAAAACTATAGCTCAGGTGGCTGAAACGGCGGTTACCAGAAAAGACAGTTTTATTCGCCCGTTAACCGATCCTTATCAGCCATGGGGCGGTGTCGCGGTCCTTTATGGCAATTTGGCCCCGGAAGGAGCGGTTTGCAAACCGGCGGCCGTAGCGCCGGAGATGTGGCGACACCGCGGTGCGGCAATGGTCTTCGATGATGAAGCGGCGTGTTTGGATGCCATCCGGTCAGATCGGATCCAACCCGGGTCCGTAGTGGTGATTCGGTGGGTTGGCCCTAAAGGCGCGCCGGGCATGCCGGAAATGTATAAACCGATGAAATTTTTGGAAGGAAAAGGATTGGCGGCTTCCGTGGCTCTGATTACCGACGGTCGGTTTTCCGGCGGCAATCGGGGAGGCTTTGTCGGACATATCAGTCCTGAGGCCGCCTGCGGCGGACCAATTGCTTTGGTTAAAGATGGAGATGAAATCGAAATCGATATGGAGCGTGGAATTTTAAATGTTTTAGTCGGTGATGCTGAACTGGAACGCAGACGGACTGCGGGTATCAATAAGCCGAAACGGGAGAGCGGTGGTTGGCTCAAGATTTATTCCGAGCAGGTCAAATCGGCCTCCCTGGGGGCGATATTAGGGACAGGAGACGAAAAATGAAGCGGATTAAAATTCCTTGGGGAGCTTGGTACCAAGATCAAGATCTTGAATTAACCATTCCCGAAAGTTGGGAGACGGAGGTTTTCGACTTCAAGAAGCGGCCTGCTTTATCAGAAGCAGAAATGAAGGCAATCATCCAAAACCCAACCGGCGCTCCTCCCTTGGCGGAATTGACTCGTGGCAAAAATAAAGCGGCAATCATCGTTGATGATATTTCTCGTCCCGCTAAGACGGCGCCGCTAATTCGAATTGTGCTGCAGGAATTAACTAAAGAAGGTTACACCGCCGAAAATATCGCCTTTTTCATCGCTTCGGGGGCGCATCGCCGTCCCACCCGGTTTGATTTGGAGAAGAAATTGGGACGGGAAATACTCGATAACTATCGGATAATATGTCATGACATATATGACGGGTTAACTTATTTTGGGAAAAGCAGCCGCGGGACCCCGATTCACATTAATGCGGAATTATTAAATTACGATTTCAAGATCGGTATCGGAGGAATTATTCCGCATGCCGGAGCCGGTTTTAGCGGAGGCGGAAAAATCATCATGCCCGGAATTTGCGGAATTGACTCGTTGGAGGCTAATCATCGCCTGGTTATGCAGGGGATTACCTCCAGTATAAACAGTCAATGTAATGAAAACCGGCTGGACATTGAAGAAGTGGCCGAAAAAGTAGGGTTAAACTTTATTGTAAACGCGGTCATCGGTCATTATCGCGAAACAGTTGGAGTCGTAGCCGGCCATCCGGTGGCGGCGCATCGCGAGGGCACTCGAATGGCGCTGGAATATTACAGTATTCCGCCGCTTTCCGGAATGGCTCAAATCGGGATCTTTAACGCCTATCCCAAAGACACCGAATTGGTTCATGCCGGAAACGCTTTAAATGTGATGATTGCCATGTCCGAAGAGTTGGTGCTTCCGGGAGGGTCAATAGTCATTACCGCGGCCTGTACCGAGGGAGCCGGTTATCATGGTCTGGTAGGAGTCAACCGCCGCTTATCTTTCCGAATGGAAGACAAAGCCCACTTTAAAAAGTTATTCCAAAAAGGGGTTGAAATTTACTTATACTGCCCAAACGTGAACCGGTATGATGTTGAATCTTTTTCCGGCAAGATTGTTCACTATCGTCATTGGGATCTTTTAATGAATAAATTAGCGGAAAAGCACGGATCGTCTTCACGGGTGTTTGTATTTCCGCATGGTAGCATTCAAATACCTAACGGCAGGAGAGTACAATGACAGACATCGATTTTATCCGGTTAACTTCTGAAGATAATGTGGCAACCGCGACCAGGCCGTTGGATTGCGGCGAAACTATCACGGTGGGAACGACAAGGGTTACGATAATCAATCGGATTCCCAGGTGGCATAAATTCGCCATCAATGACATCGGACCGGGTGAAAAGGTATTCAAATTTGGAATGCCAATCGGCATCGCAAGCCAACGAATCCGCGCCGGAGAACACGTGGGTTCCCATAATTTAAAGACTGCGCAGAAAGAAGAGGATGTCGTATGAAGATTGTGATCACGAGGAATATTGGGTGTGAATATCTTGACATTATTCGGAAGACTGAAGGTGTGGAACTGTTTGTTTCTGAAGATCAGTCTGAAATCGTTGCCCAAATGGCGGATGCCGATATTTTGCTATGGTTTTGGCACAAAGACCATGAAGTAGGAGAATTTTTCAAGCATGCTCCGCGATTGAAGTGGATTCATTCGGTAAGCACCGGAGTGGATCAATTATTGCGTTATGAGATTCCACCCCAGGTATTGCTGACCAGAACCGCTACTTCACAGAATATTCCCATCGCTGAACATTGTTTTGCATTAATGTTGGCCTTGAGTAGACGGATTAACATTATTTTATCAAATCAACGCCAGCGCTATTGGGAGCGGATGATCGGCGATGAGCTTTATGAGCATACTATCGTGGTGGTCGGAACCGGCAATATCGGGCGGGAAATAATGCGACGCGCGGCCGCTTTTGGGATGAGAGTAATCGGAGTAGACCTTAAGCCGCCTGAAGATGTCCATTTTGATGAATTTATTCCAGTTGACCGGCTTGACGAGGCATTAGGAAAGGCCGATTATCTAGTTGTTTGTCTACCCTTGACTAAGCAGACAAAGGGTTTAATCGGAGTCGAAGAATTCAAGAAAATAAAAGAAGGCGCTACTTTAATTAATGTTTCCCGTGGCGGCATCGTCTCCGAACGGGCGATGATTGAAGCCCTTAAATCAAAGCGGCTCAAAGCCGCCGCCTGCGATGTCTTTGAAATTGAACCACTTCCAAAAGATTCCGAACTCTATTCCCTGGATAATGTGATAATATCACCTCATATGGCGGGATTGACCCCTTATATGGTAAAACGAGCAGTATTGCTATTCTGTGAAAACTTGGAGCGGTTTATCGCCGGGGAACCCCTTCTTTACCAAATTGATAAATCAAGGGGTTTTTAATAGTGCTGGAACTACTGCAAACTTAGGAGGTGAGAGTTGGACTTTGTAAAGCCTGGTTCTTTAGTTTCACAGTGTTAACAAACAAAAAAGGTTAAAGGAGGAATAATGATGACTAAAAGAATGGCCAAGAGTTCGAAGGTTCTGAGTATCATATTAGCCGTCTACCTGTTGACTAACATATTGGCGATTAATTTGATCAGTGCTGCTTCAACGCCGATAAGGGGAGGCGCCCTGGTAGTGGGACAAACCATATTGCCTCGCACTCTGGATCCGCACATGGAAACCGGCGGGCCTTCATTTAGGAGTACTGATTGGTTATTTTATGATACTCTCGTTGAACTTGATTCAAATGGAAATCTTCGGCCGTCGCTGGCGGAGTCATGGCAAATCAGTAAGGATGAAAAAGAAATTACTTTTAATCTTCGAAAAAACGTTGTTTTCCACGATGGAACTAAATTTAATGCTCACGCAGTTAAATACAACATTGATCGTATTTTAAACCCAGCTACCAAATGTCCGGCCGTCAGTCTAATGAACGCCCTCGATTCCGTAAAAGTAGTTGACGATTACACCCTGAAAGTAAATTTAAAGTATCCCGACTCAATAATTATGATGGTCTTTGCCCAGCGCCCCGGGGGAATGATTATTTCACCGGCGGCTATTGAAAAATATGGAAAGGATCTTGGTTTAAATCCAGTCGGAACCGGTCCGTTTATGCTGGAAGAATGGGTCGTCGGAGATCACATTACAGCCAAGAGGAATCCTAATTATTGGCGAATTGGCGCCGATAACAAGCCGCTTCCCTATTTGGATAAAGTGATAGTTAGAGCGGTGCCGGATGATAATGTCAAAATAGCGGAGCTTCAGAGAGGGACGATCCAGTTTATCGACAATATACCGGCCAAAGATGTCGCGGCCATCAAAAAGAACCGTAAATTAAAAACCATTGAATCGGTTACCTGGTGGCGGCATATTGCGCTTAACGTCAATAAGGCGCCTTTGAATGATAAAAAGGTTAGACATGCAATCGCTTATGCGATCGATAACGAGCGGATCGCCAAAGCGACAGCTTTTGGCCTAGGCTACGTCACCCCGACCATCACTAATGAACGTGTAGTCGGTTACGATCCTAAACTGCCAATCTACAAATACAATTTGAAAAAAGCTCAACAGTTAATGAAGGAAGCTGGTTATGCCGGTAAGCAACTTAATTTGAAGCTTACTTTTTATTCAAACGATCCGGAACGGGCCATCGCCGAGCTGGTTCAAGCTCAATTGTCCAAAATAGGGATTAAAGTATCAATTGAATTTATGGAGACATCCGCTTGGATCGACCAAATGCTCTCCGGTAAGGGCGAAATGGGAATTTCCAGGATCGAGGTACCCTATGCTCATCCCTGGATGCTGATTTCCGAAAGATTTCAACCTTGGTCGCTGGGCGGACGTAACTGGGCCGGTTATGAAAACAGCCGTGTTATAGAGCTTTTGAGCGCATTACGTAAAGCCAGCGACAAAAATACTCAAAGCGATCTTGTGAAGCAAATTTCGCAAATTGTAATTGAAGACTGCCCGTATATCAGTTTGTATCATCAGAAGGCGCTTCGTGGCGCCCGCAGCAATTTACAAGGTATTGAAATGGAACTCGAAGGCGGTTGGAAGTTTTACCAGGCGTGGTTCGATAAGTAATTTAAAAGGTGATTGGTTTTAGCCGGTTGCCATTGATGGCAACCGGCTAAATCAAATCATAAACCTTCGGGTAAGATTGACAGGGGGGTAGACTCCACTTGATAGCATATATAATCAGAAAATTGCTCGGCTTGATTCCTTTATTGCTAGCTACTACCATTATTATATTTTTACTTTTAAAGCTTGTTCCCGGAGACCCGGTCTTAGCAATGCTTGGCACTCAAGGGGTTGAGGAACAAATTTATAGACAATACCGGGAAGAATTAGGCCTGGATAAACCACTGCACATTCAATATTTTAAGTGGTTGGGAAGGGTGGTTCAGGGAGATTTAGGCAGATCGATCATTACTCGACAAAAGGTAGGGTTGATGATTAGACAAAGATTGGCCGCTACCTCACAACTGGTTTTCTCAGGATTTCTGCTCGGTATTTTGATAGCGCTGCCAATCGGCATAATAGCGGCAGTCAAGCGTAATACGATTTTTGATTTAATAGTTACTCAAATGGCAGTCATCGGTACCGCCTTACCTACGTTTTGGTTAGGTATGATGTTGATTCTTTTATTTGCGTTAAAGCTTCAATGGCTGCCTCCTTCGGGATATGTAAGTTTTAGCAGTGATTTTATATCGTGTCTTAAATATATGTTATTACCCTCGGTAACCCTCGGGTTGCATTTGGGTACCGTATTAATGCGTCAGACACGTTCGGCAATGTTGGATGTTTTAGGTAAAGATTATATTCGTACGGCTAAAGCCAAGGGACTTTCGGAAATGACGATTATTTGCAAACATGCTTTGAAGAATGCGTTGGTGCCGATCATAACTGTTTCCGCCCTCCAAATTCAGCGTCTGATCGCAGGGGCGGTAATTATTGAAAATGTCTTTGCCATTCCGGGGATCGGAAGAATGATGATGGATGCGATTCATATGCATGATTTTCCGGTAATGCAGGGATGCGTGCTCGTGGTGGCGATGTTGGTTTTGTTTATTAACTTAACTGCTGATATTTTATACGCTTATGTTAATCCGAGAATTTCTTATCAATAAATACATTTAAAAATGTCCAAATTTAATAGTTCATAAACTCTTTTTTGAGGGATGATTAGATGGTAAAAAAACGTTGGATCCGGAAATTTTTAAACAATAAATCCGCCATTATCGGCGCTATTCTTACTTTGCTAATAGTCTTGATGGCTGTTGCATCACCCATTTTAACTCCATACGACCCTATTGAGGTTTTTCAAGGAGTTCCGTTTAATCCTCCTGATGGTCAGCATTTTTTTGGAACTGACAATCTTGGCAGGGATTTATTTAGCCGGATTATTTACGGAGCGCAGGTGTCATTGGCGGTTGCTCTTGGTGTAACCGGTATTTCCCTTTGCGTCGGTGTTATATTGGGCTTGTTAGCCGGATACTATCAAGGAAAATTGGAACAGAGCATCATGTTCGTAATGGATACTATTTTATCTTTTCCAACTTTGATATTTGCAATGGCGATTGCGGCAATGTTGGGAGCCGGTTTGGTTACGGTCATTGTGGCGGTTGGCGTCGTCTCAATCCCGCAATTTGCCAGGTTGACCCGCGCGCAAGTGATGATGATCAGGGAAGAAGAATTTGTAATTAGCGCTCGAGCTGCAGGGGCTAACGACATTCGGATTTTGTATAACCATATACTGCCGAACATCTTTTCGCCGTTAATAGTTCAAGGTTCTTTTACAGCGGCGCAAGCGGTCTTATATGAAGCATCCTTAAGTTTTTTAGGAGTTGGAGTTCCGGCGCCTACTCCGGCATGGGGTTCAATGTTAAAGGAAGGATATGCATATATGAGTATAGCTCCTTGGCTTAGCGTTATTCCGGGAATTGCAATTGTGATCGCTATCCTAGGCTTTAACTTGCTTGGCGATGCTTTACGTGACAGTCTGGATGTTAATTTAACGGACAAATAGCATTTAAAAGCAGCTACCTTTAAGAATCGTGACACAATTAGGAGGCCCAGATGAGGAACGAGGTTTTATTAGAAGTTAAAAACTTAAAAACTCATTTATATACCGATGAAGGGGTTATACCTGCGGTAGACGGAGTTAGTTTTACGGTGCGCCGAGGACATACATTGGGAATCGTGGGAGAAAGCGGTTGTGGAAAAAGTATTACTTCGCTTTCAATCATGCGCTTGGTGCCGGTTCCACCCGGACGTTATGTCGATGGAGAGATTATTTTTGAAGGCGAAAACCTTTTAACCAAGAGCGAAGCGGAGATGCGCCAAATTAGAGGCAAAGATATTTCCATGATTTTTCAGGAACCAATGACCAGCTTAAATCCGGCTTTGACCATTGGGGACCAAATTATAGAAACGATTATGGTTCATCAGCAACTCGCCAAAGGTGAAGCCCGTCAAAAAGCCGTCTCAATGTTGAGACTGGTTGGGATTCCTTCTTCGGAACGGAGAATTGACGATTATCCACATCAGTTGAGCGGTGGTATGCAACAAAGAGTGATGATAGCTATGGCTTTGTCTTGTAATCCCAAGCTGTTAATCGCTGATGAACCAACCACTGCCCTAGATGTTACCATCCAGGCGCAAATACTGGACTTAATGCTTAAATTGAAAAATGAACTTCAAACATCAATTATGATCATAACTCACGACCTGGGAGTCATCGCCGAAATCGCGGATGAAGTGGTGGTAATGTATGCCGGCAAGATCGTCGAAAAGGCCGATGTCAAAACTATTTTTGAAGAACCTCTTCATCCATATACCATTGGACTTTTGGGTTCAGTACCCAAATTGCATGAAGAACAGGAACAACTTCAAACAATTGAAGGGGTTGTACCCAACTTCATGGACATGCCGGTAGGATGTAGATTTCATCCGCGGTGTTCATTCGCTAGGGATATTTGTCAAATGATAGAACCTCCGTTTGTTCGGATCAGAAATGAGCATCAAGTCAGTTGTTGGAAGCTTCAGGACTATAAAGAGGGTTGAGGTGTTGAACGAATGGCTGCTCCATTACTTACAGTAAAAAATTTAGTTAAGTATTACCCGATTTATCAAGGGATCTTGTTCCGACGACAGGTAGGAGCGGTAAAAGCGGTTGATGGACTGAATTTTGAGATCAAACAAGGGGAGACTTTTGGGCTGGTTGGCGAGAGCGGGTGTGGCAAGTCAACCACCGGAAGGTTGATTTTACGTCTTCTGTCCCCCACCTCCGGTGAAATTTTCTTTGAAGGCAAGAATATTTTAACACTAAAGCCGACAGAGATGCGGGAATTAAGGAAGCAAATGCAGATAATTTTTCAAGATCCTTACGCATCTCTAAATCCGCGGATGACAATAGCTGACATTATTGCTGAACCTTTAATAATTCATAAGATCGGCGATCGAAAATCACGAGAGAAAAGGGTCAAGGAATTGCTGGAAGTGGTTGGGCTCTCTTCTTATCATGCGCGGCGGTATCCCCATGAGTTTTCCGGAGGACAGCGCCAAAGAATCTGTATAGCCAAGGCTCTAGCTTTAAAACCAAAGTTAATCGTATGCGATGAGCCGGTTTCAGCCCTTGATGTGTCAATTCAGGCTCAGGTCATTAATCTGATGCAATCGTTACAAAAACAATTTGGTTTAACCTATTTATTCATTTCCCACAACTTAAGTGTAGTTAAACATATCAGTAACCGAGTCGCGGTCATGTATTTGGGTAAAATTGTGGAAATAGCCGGTAAACGGGAGCTTTATGCCCGCCCGCTTCATCCATATACTGAGGCGTTACTGTCAGCGGTGCCGGTGGCCGATCCGACTTATAAGAAAAAGAGGATTATGCTTGAAGGCGATGTTCCCAGCCCAATCAACACTCCCCCTGGGTGTTGCTTTCATACCCGTTGCAAGTATACGACGCAAATCTGTATGGAAAAAGAACCGGCTTTGCTCGAAATCGGAAAGGATCATTTTGTCGCTTGTCATCGGAGGAGCGTCCAAATCGAAAGGGTTTCTTAAGACCCATAACCTTTTAGATAATCCGACGGGTTAACACCGGTGTTTTTTTTGAAGAGACGGCTGAAATAGTAAATGTTGTTAAAACCAAGTAGATAGGCGGCTTCGCTTACGTTACATGCGCCGCTTATCAGTAGGTCTTTGGCTTTATTGATTTTCATATTAATTTGATACTGGGTTACGGAAAACCCGGTAACTCTTTTAAATAATAGCCGGAAATGCGAAGGGCTCAGTCCCGCCATTCGGGCCAATTCTTCGACGGAATAAGTTTTAGTAAAGTTGGATTCAATATGGTTGATAATTTTTTCAATGGTATGGAAATGAGGGATGTATTGGGAAAGCAAGTCTTTTTCTCTTATAAATAAGTAAAGCAGTTGCATCATGATGCTCCGGCAATTAATTAGAAATCCCGGTTTTTTTCCGGTCCAGGAATTATTTAATTTTGTAAATAATATAAAAAACTCAGAAAAATTAGAGACGTTGATCAGGTTCGGAA
>JAAYHS010000198.1 GCA_012735315.1 Bacillota bacterium
GTTTTTTACCGGTTTTAACCGGTATTGTTTTGGTAGTCGGCCCTAATTATTTTTTGCTTCCGAGATTCATTATTCTCAATCCATGGGTTTGAATCCCAATCCACGTTCCCCAATCCACGGATTAAAATCCGTGGCTGAATTAAGGTTATCGGTTAAAACCGATATTTTAAAACATAAACTAATATTGCCGTCAGAAGGTTTTTTACCGGTTTTAACCGGTATCATTTTAATGCCACGGGTTTCCAACCCGTGGTCAGCCCACAAATTAATCTTTCAATCCATTTATTTTTAGAAAACCAAATCTAGGAGTCAAACTCGTGGCTTTAATATTCCCCACCCAAAACACTCGCTCATCCGCTTCCCTTCCGGGATATCACTTCCGGAACCGAATCTGTCAGAGTAAAGTAACCGTTTTTGCGACTTCCGTAAAATTTAACCCATCCCAAGAGTTTCAGAATTTTAAGATCACGCGTCACCGTGTTCCGGGATGCGCCGGTAATCCGCCGCATTTCCGCCACCGAGAAATGTAGCCTTAAAATTTTCAGTTGTAGACTCAATTTGCTCTAATGAAACACCAAATAACTGCTTCAAAGACTCAAACTCGCAGGTTAAAGAATCAAACTCCACAGTAAGCAATTGGGCCGGCAATTGTTGATACCGGATTTTGGCCTTGAAAGCATCCGCGGTTTCCGTTGAAAATCCAGTATCGCTCCTTTACCGTCAACGTTTTTCATGGTTAGAACCTCCGGCCGCTAAACTTTTAAAAACCCGGCAACCGCCTCTTAATCTCCAGATATAAAAGATTAAATAAAAAATTAACAAGGAGAAAAATGTATCATCTATAAAATTCTGTATTTTATTTCCTTTCCCTTTAAATTAATAAAAAACATGGATAAAATTTCCGTGTTTCAAATAATATTCTGCCACTTAAACCCCAATCAATGGGGCTTCTTAAACTTAATTATCTTGTAATTTAACACCTCAACCGGTTTTAACCGTGTTTCATGAATCCGGGTTATTCTCTTCGAATCGAAAATAGCCAAAAGTAAGACGAAAAAGGACTTTCCAAAAAATTATAGAAAACAACTAAAAAGAATTGTCTAAATTCACTTCTGGAGGCATTTTCATGCGCAAGATCCTATTTTTATTGTTAATGATAGTACTTTTTGATAACTCTTGTTACGGCATTACCAATCAACCACTGAACTTTATGGTTACCTAATCATAATGAAACGATATTGAGTGATGGAACGAAATTAATATTTACATCGAAATTTTTTTGTAAAGAAAATAAAAAGTTTCGTTGTGAGAGTATCTCCAAAATAAACGACCGCGAAGTGCCCGATTCTTTATCAATTGAGATTAAACGATTGGATTTAAACTTAATAAGAAAATTGGAACCAAAAGAAAAGAAATGCATTGAACAACAACTTACTCCGGAAACTTCGTTTCTGCCGCTGATCGACAATTGGAAAAAACTAAAAGCTGAATCAGAAAAAATATGCGAAACAAGAATATTAGATTATGATTGTGAAATGTTTCAGAAAAAAGACGACCCGGAGCATGTGTTTTGGCTTACTAAGGATACCGGTATTTTATTGAGAGAAGAAATGGAATTCGAAAATGGCAAACATATTTCCATAGCAAAAGAATTAAATTTTGAAATACTTGATGATTCTTTGTTTGAAATTCCTAATGACTATACAATACTAAAATTAAAGTTGTCCACGGATGAAGATCTCCAAAAAGCGCCTCCCTTAACAATGCAAAATGTTCAGGAATTTCTATTAAAAGGATTACACATTGTGTTTTTAATTAAAGAAGAAAATTTAGAGCTACTATCGGCAAATAAAACTCAACTCTTAAAAGAATCAATCCTAACCGGAATGGATTTTAAAGAGGTGACTTATACTGAAATTAATGAAAAAGAAGCAATAAAATCAAATCCCCAGTTCCTCATAACAACTGATAATAATATTGCATTTTTAATCTACGACATAGCTACCGGTTATCTCTATATTAGAAAAAAGGATATTTACCAAAAAAACGAGGCGGATCATTATTACGATGAAAAATGGAGGAATAAATTCTTAATGGGTGGCTATAAAATCAAACTTTCGGAAGAATTTAGGCAAATTATCGACTAACCAACTTAAAAAAGCAACCATCGCCTATTATACCCGTACCGAAGAGATCAAGAATGAGGCGATAAGGACTTTTCGAAAGGAGCCGCTAATGAAACTATTAGACGCTTTAGTGGAAAACTCTTTTAAAAAACCGACGACGGTTGGGACCAAACTTAATTTTCTAGTAACCTAACATCTCAACTAAATATTTCAATTATGAATATTTCATTTTCGAAAAAACTCTACCCCCGACATTCATCAATCCTGATAGAATCAATATCACCATAAAATCCTCGGATAACGCCTATGCCTTAATCCTACTCCCACTCCCATCCTCCCCGGCGGGCAGGACCTCCAAATACTTCGGCAACCGTTCCTTGATCTCCCGCAGATGGCTGATGACCCCCACCATCCGGTTGGGATTATGCAGCTTCTCCAAAGCGTTCATCACCTTGTCCAACTTCTCCTGGTCCAAACTGCCGAAACCCTCATCCAGGAAGAAGAACCCCAACGGGTATTTGCCTCGCAGTTGAATCTTGGAGGAAAGGGCCAAGGCCAGCGCCAGCGAAGTCAGAAAAATTTCGCCCCCCGAAAGGGAATTAATCAGCCGCCGGTTACCGCCGTTGTAATCGTCCCGGATTACGAACTCGCAATCCTTATCCTTGGCAAGCTCCAGGGCGTACCGCTGCCCGGTCAACCGGCCCAGTTGATAAGAAGCCTCCAAGGTCATATCCCGCAGATGTTCCTGAGCCAAAAAGGAGACGAACTTTCGTCCTCTTAACAGATTCGCCAAATCTTCGGCCAGGTTCTTCCGTTGCTCCGCCGCCGCCTTTTGTTTTTGGAGTTCGGTCCAGCGTTCTTGCTTCTCCCGGAGTTCCTCCCCCCGGTTCTTGGCCAAGGTTACCTCTTCCTTAAGCCCCTCAACCGTATCCGTCAACTCCTGCCGTTTTAATTCGGCCTGTTTAAACAGGGCTTCGTCGAAAGGCCTCCCGTTGATCTCCCGCTCCAGCTTCTCCAGTTCATCCTCGGCGATGGCCAGCGCGTTGCGATAATTCTCCAACTCTTTGCGGAGACCCTGGCGTTCCATTGCCGGCAATAAAGCGGCTTCGGCCTGGGCTAATTCACTAAAGCCGGACTCCTCAAGGCCTTTTGCCAAACGCTGCTTAACATCGTTCAATTCCTTCTCGTTTGCTTTTAAGGTCGCCTCCAAGGCGGCGGTTTCGCGAGCCAACGCTTCCATGGCGGCCCGGGTTTCCGCTTCTTTCCCTTTGGCGCTCTCCACCGCCTTTTGAAGCCGCTCATGGGTTTGGACCAGATCGCGGATCAAATCCTCCAAATCTTTACCGTCGGTAATTTGATTCAGTTCCGCGGTGATATTTTCAAGCTGCGCTTGCAAGCCTTTCAAAGCTTCCCCAACCGACGCCTCGGCTATTTGATGATCCCGCGATAAATTGTTCAGTTTTTCCAGTTCCCCGGTCAAATCCTGTTGGGTTTTGACCAGCTCTTCCTGTCTGCCTTCAAGCGCGCGGATCCGTTTTTCAAAATCAGTCAATTCCCCTTTCCGGATTCGCAATTGCTCCCGTTCATATTTCCCCCGGACTTTTTCGAATTCGGCCGCAACCGCTTGCAGGTCTTGTTGATGCTTCTCCGTCAGTTCCCGCGCTTCCTTGACCAGCGATTCATTGATGCTCCAGTCATGCCAATCCTTGAGCAATTCTTCTTCCCATTCGCGGAGCCGGCGAAGCCTCTGTTCCGTCGCTTTAACCGTTCTCTCGCTTTCTTCGAGCACGCCGCCGGCTCGCGCCGGCGCCGGATGTTCCCGCGACCCGCAAACCGGGCATGGTTCCCCGTCATGAAGTTCTTTCACCAATTCCGCGGCCGCATTGGCGATCAAAGCTTGTTGATACGCTTTCCTGGCTTCCTCCAAGTCTTTTTCGGCGGCTTCCAACAAAGGCTTGGTATACTTTTCAAGCGGTTCACCGGCTGAAACTTCTTTATCCGGAACCATTTCCCGGACTTTGGCGGCGATCATGCTCCAGCGGCCGTCATTCCGCGCTTTCCGGTCCGAATAAACATCTTTACTCTCCCGATATCTCGCTTCGAGATCCTCCAAGCGGGTTAAAACCGCCAAAGCCTTCTCAACGGCTTCCTTCTCCTCCGGGTCCGCCGTGAGTCCGGCCCTTTCCCGGCGTAAGCCGTCCAATTCCGCCTGCGTAGCCGTCATCCTTTTTTTACAGACCTCAATTTCTTGAAGAACCCCGGTAATCTTCTCCCGCAAGGCTCCCAGTTCTTGTCGCTTGTCACCGGTGTCTTTTTGAAATACCTTTATCTTGGTCAGTTTCTCCCGGGCTTCTCTGTATTTCGCCTTCCGCTCCTGCAACAGGGGCAATTGCTCATTATAGTCTTTTTCAGCGCAAGCCAGCGCTTCACCGGCTTCCTTATGGTTTTTAACGGCTTCGGAATAAACGTTGAGCTTGCTTTGATATTCGCTGCTCGCCACTTTTATCTTTTGCTGCAACTCTTTTCCCCGGGCGATTAATTCCCGCAACGGTTCGGCCCGTTCGGCCGCATCCAGCCGTGATTCCATTTCGGCGACGGTTTCCCGGTCTTGCTCCAACTGCTCCAGCTTCTCCATGGCGGTTTTCCGTTTTAAATATAAATCCCGGACCGCCGCCACCTCTTGATAGGACTTCTCGGCCGCCTCCAAAGCCTGCCGGGCGGCAGAATATTCGTCATGCTTGGCTTTTAACCACACTATCGCCTGCTCGAGCGCAGCTTTGGAACAGTCGCCCAATCCTTGTTCCTCGCCTTCGATCCGCTCCAACTGGGTGGCCAGGAGCGAGATTTCATTTTTAACTCTAGCCACCAGTCCCTCGCCGTACTGTTCCAGATTGAAGAGATGCTCCAGCATGGCCGCCCGGTCGCCGCCGGTCATGGTCAAGAATTTGTCGAATTTCCCTTGGGGCAACACCACCGCCCGGGAGAACTCTTTGCAATTGATACCTAAAATTTCTTCGATCTTGGCGGTGACATCCTGCGGTTTGGAGGCCAACACCGTCTCGTTTCCGGAGTTCAAACGGCGGAGACGGGCCAGTTTGGCATTGGCCGAATCGGGATCATTCGGGTTCTTCTCAAAACGGCGTTCAACCAGAGAATGA
>JAAYHS010000199.1 GCA_012735315.1 Bacillota bacterium
CGTTCTAAATCCCTTCGGGATCGGCTATCCTTCGCAATTGGCTTCGAAGCGACACGGAGCCCGGTGGAACCGGGCTTTGGAATGGTTTTTTGTTGCTAGCCGTGGGTTTCAACCCGCGGCGGACTGTGTTTCTGCGCCTTTGTGGCTAATTCTTAAATTGCATCTTATACAGCTGAGCGTAGATCCCGTTTTTAGCCATCAGGCCCTCGTGGGTTCCTTCCTCGGCAATGCCCTCGTCGGTCAGGACCAGGATCCGTTGGGCGTTGCGGATGGTGGAGAGACGGTGAGCGATGACGAAGGTGGTCCGGCCTTTGGCCAAAGCCTCCAAAGAATCTTGGACCACTTTTTCGCTCTCATTGTCCAGCGCCGACGTGGCCTCGTCGAAAATCAGGATCGGCGGGTTTTTCAAAAATACCCGGGCGATACTCAAGCGCTGTTTCTGGCCGCCGGAGAGTTTGACTCCCCGTTGGCCGATATCGGTGGCATAGCCTTCGGGCAATTCCATGATAAAGTCATGGGCATTGGCTTTCTTGGCCGCTTCCACGATCTCTTCCACGGTCGCTTCGGGTTTGCCGTAACGAATGTTTTCCAAAACCGACCCGGCGAAAAGATAAACATCCTGTTGGACGATGCCGATATTGCGACGCAGGGATTTCAACTTGATCTCCCGGATATCGCGGCCGTCCAGCAGGATGCTGCCGGAAGAAACCTCGTAAAACCGGGGGATCAGGCTGCAGAGAGTGGTTTTCCCCACTCCGGAGGTGCCCACCAAGGCGACATATTCGCCGGCTTCCACTTTGAAGCTGAGGCGGGATAAGATCTCGGGGCTGTTGGGATGATAACGGAAGGAAACGTCGCGGAATTCGATCGTCCCCTCCACCTGCGTCAATTCAACGGCGCTTTTTTTGTCGACAATATCGGGAGCGATGTTGATCACTTCATAGAAGCGGTCGAAACCGGAGAGGCCGTTTTGGAACTGTTCGCCGAAATTGATCAACTTCCGGATCGGTTCCAAAAAGACATTGATATACAGTAAAAAGGTCAACAAGTCGATGGAGTTAATCCGGCCTCCCTCGAGCAACAGGCCGGCCGCCATAACCAACACCAGGTAGATCAAGGAACTGAAGGCGTGGATGCCGCTGTGGTAGCGGCCCATATAATGGTAGCTATCTTTTTTGCTGTCCACATAACGCAGGTTGTTTTCCCGAAATTTTTCAAGCTCCAAATCTTCATTGGCGAAGGATTTAACGACCCGGATTCCGGAGATGCTGTCTTCGATCCCGGCATTGATGGCCGCGATTTTCTCCCGGTTTTTCCGGAAGGCGCGTCGCATTTTGCGGTTATAGTAGAAAGCGAAGCCGATCATCAAGGGGATGAAAGTGAAAATCACCAGCGTCAATTGGATGTTAATCCTGAATAAAATGATGAAAGAGCCGATCAGTTTCGTCAGGGAGATTAACAAATCCTCCGGGCCGTGGTGGTACAGTTCGGTAATCTCAAAGAGGTCGTTGGTGATCCGGGACATGATTTGCCCGGTTTTTTGGTTGTCGTAATAATTGAAAGACAACTTTTGGAGATGATTGAAAATCTCATTGCGGAGGTCATGCTCCATCCTGGCGCCCATTACATGACCCTTGGAAGTGATAAAATAGTTGCAGCAGTATTCGATCACCGTTAAGGCCAGCATTAACGTCGCCGGCTTCCAAATGGCGGCCGTCAAGCCTGTCCCCAGTATATTTTGGGCGATATGTCGCACAATAATCGGAAACGACAGGCTAATCCCGGCCGCGATGAAGGCGCACCCCAGATCGGCGCAGAATAATCCGAGATAAGGCCGGTAATAAGATAAAAATTTGCGCAGTTTTCGGCTCACGGCGTTCCGTTGTCCCTTCCGTTTGAAGATCTTGGATGAAATGAAATCCGATTTCAAACCGTTTATCGGTTCATTCCCTAGCTTATCATAGACCGGGCGGCTGAGGCAAGCTCGGAAAAAGCTTTGCGGGGCGAAGGCGTTGGGAGCTCCCTTGATTGTAGTTGATAAAGATCGGTAATCAGTGATAGAATAATAATGATTTGAAGGATTATAACGCAAAGATGATTCGTTAAGGAGCGGTTGGGCGGTTATGGAACAAATCGGAAAGCTGTTAATGACGATCGGCCTTACTATGCTGGCTTTTGGCGCGCTGCTCTGGATGGGGGGCAAGATTCCGGGGATCGGCAGACTCCCCGGTGATATCCTGATCAAACGCGGGAATTTTACTTTCTACTTTCCGCTGGCGACCAGCATCCTGTTGAGTATTATCCTCTCGCTTATTCTGGCTTTATTAAGGAGAAGATGATGGGGCTTTACCGGAGCAAGGCGATCGTATTGCGGAGCCGGAACCTCGGCGAAGCGGACCGGGTTTTGGTGTTATTCAGCGAAGACCGGGGTAAATTTGAAGCGGTGGTCAAGGGGGCGCGGCGGCAACGGAGCCGTTTTGTCGGTAACACTCTGCCCTTCAATTATTTGGAGGGTTTATTTTTTACCGGGAAAAATCTGGACAGCCTGAGTCAGGCGGAGTTAATCCGTTCATTTTCAACATTGCGCGAAGATTTGCTCAAATTTGCCCACGCCAGTTTCTGGGTGGAATTAATCGACGGGTTTTTACCGGAACGTCAGGAAGCCGGGGAAGTGTTCCGTTTTTTGTTGGCGGCGTTCTTGATCCTGGAAAAAACCGGCGATCCCAAGGTTTTAAACCTGGCTTTTCAAGCCCGCTTATTGAAGTATTTAGGCTATCAACCGGAACTGGGGCGCTGTATTTGTTGCGGGACCAATCCGGAAAAGGACTTTTCCTTTTCCGCCGCCGCCGGGGGAGTGGTTTGTCCGGATTGTTCTTCCCAATACCGGGATTCGCTCCCGGTGAACAGGGAACTGTTGCGGTGGTTCGGTTTGTTGGGAGAAACGGATCTGCGCGAACTGCACCGTTTAAAAATCGAACCGGACGTCCTGCCGCGAGTTTTTAACTTATTATCCGGATTTATCGAGAACCGCTTGGAGCGGCCCTTAAAGTCCCGTGTTTTTCTGGATAATTTAAACCGGTAACGGGGAATCTATCCTTAACGGCGGCAAACCGCTTATTGATTAAGCTCCAGTCCGGCTAAAGAGGTGAGATTCCCGGTGGATAATTTGGAAAGAGTCGATCTGGTCCGGAAACGGATGAACGTTAGTTATGAAGAGGCCAAAACGGCGTTGGAAGCGACTGATTGGAACGTGGTCGACGCCATCGTCAAAATTGAACAAGACCAAAAAAGCCGCAAGGAAGAGATTTTCGTCCGCGGCAACGAATTGGTCGAGAAAGTCAAAGAGTTGGTTAAGAAGGGCAATGTGACTCGAATTCGTGTTAAACAAGACGACAAGGTATTGGTGGAGGTTCCCGTTACCGCGGGAGTAGTGGGCGCCATGCTCGCGCCCCAGCTGGCCGTCATCGGAGGGGTGGCCGCTCTGGTCAGCAAATGTACGATTGAAATCGAAAAATCAAACCCGGAAGCATACCATTGACAGAATAATCACGGTTTGTTATATTCATTATTAAGATGCGGACCGACTAGTTCGACCGCTAAATTCATTCAGCGGCGGCGCTGACTTTTTCAAATAAATCCATATTCGGCGATGACGGAGAAAATGCCAGGCAACCAACCGCCACCAGAGAGCCGGGAAGGGTGAAATCCGGCGCGGTGACCTGGAACGGCGCTTCGGAGCTGTTTTTTTATTAAGTGGATCCGTTGGGATCAAACAGGGTGGAACCGCGGGAAACCTTCTCGTCCCTGAAGGGATGAAGGTTTTTTTGTTTAGCGCGGCTCGACGTTTCCCTTCCCTCCTTGATGCCCTTGATGGCGAAAATTTGAAACGTTATTCGATGCGGAGCGGCGTCGGGCATGATTAAAATTTAAAGGGTTTTTACCGACTTTACTTGATAAATTGCGTAAAATATCGTAATATTTTACTCTTGAACCATCGGCGGTTAAAGGGATTTACCCCAAAAATAGCAGGAGGTAATAATGGCAAAGCTGGTAAGCTTGATTAAAAGGGATTGGCCGAAACTATTATTATTGGCGGGCATTTTTGTGATGGGAATCTGGCTCGGGGAACAGCTGCCGCGCGTTAATCCGAAGGCCGCCTCCGAACTCAGGGAAATGGCAATGGAAAGGTTTAAGGAGATAGCCGCTTGGATGAGACGTCTTCCCTTAGGAACGGGATTCCTGATCATCTGGATTAACAATATCAACGCTTCCTTGACCGCGATTCTCCTCGGTGTTTTATTGCCGGTGATGCCGTTGACTTTTCTAATCATGAACGGCGTGCTGATCGGGTTATTTCAAAATATTACGGAACTGGAAAACGGCATCAGTCCCCTTCGTTTTTACTTGAGCCTCGCTCCGCACGGACTTTTGGAGTTGCCCGCTTTTTTTATCGCCGTCTTTTTGGGGATTCGTCTGGGATTAATACCGTACCGGTTAATCATCCATTACTTGCGGACCAAGGAACACTTGCCGTTAATTAAAGAAGCCCTCCGCGAGGTGGGCCATTATGGGGTTTTAATCATCATCATGCTCTTTTTGGCCGCCCTGATCGAGGTTAGCGTCAGCCCGCTGCTGCTCGGACTATAGCGGGAACCGATCCGGACCCCGACTCGCCGGAAGGCTTTAAAGGATGAAAAAAAAGTATTATTCGTACTCGTGCTCGTGCTCAGCGAAACGGCGTTCGTAATCGTCTTTTCCGAACCATATTCTCCAGATAGAGATTTGTTAGCGATAATTCGTGTGTATTATCGGTTTTAATCGGTTGGCACTGTCGTAACTGCGATTAACAATTAAACAAATTAAATTAAAAAATCCGATATAGGAGGAGAAGCAATGTCCGAAATTCAAGCGACCACGACCATGGAAAAAATCGTTTCTTTGGCGAAACGGAGGGGTTTTATCTTTCAATCCAGCGAAATATACGGCGGCTTGAATAGTTGTTGGGATTACGGTCCGTTGGGGGTGGAACTGAAGAATAACGTCAAACGGGCCTGGTGGCGGAAGGTGGTTCAAGAGCGGGATGATATGGTGGGTTTGGACGCCAGTATTTTAATGCATCCCAAGGTTTGGGAGGCCAGCGGCCACGTGGCCGGCTTTACCGACCCGCTGGTTGACTGCAAGCAGTGTAAACAACGTTTTCGCGCCGATCATCTGGAAGGCGATCGCTGTCCGGATTGCGGCGGAGAATTAACCGAAGCCAGGCAGTTTAATTTGATGTTTAAAACCTTCATGGGCCCGGTTGAAGACAGCGCGGCTGTGGTTTACTTGCGTCCCGAAACCGCTCAGGGTATTTTCGTAAACTTTAATAACGTGCTGACTTCCACCCGGATGAAGTTGCCGTTCGGCGTCGCCCAAATCGGGAAATCATTCCGGAATGAGATCACCCCCGGCAATTTTACCTTCCGGACCCGGGAATTTGAGCAAATGGAGATCGAGTATTTCGTAAAGCCGGGGACTGACGAAGAGTCTCATAAACAATGGATCGAACAGCGTTTTCAATGGTATCTGGACTTGGGGCTCACTAAGGAACGGTTGCGCTTGCGCGCTCATGCCCCGGACGAGTTGGCCCACTATGCCAAAGGCTGTTACGATATTGAGTATTATTTCCCGATGGGCTGGTCGGAGCTGGAAGGCATCGCCAACCGGACCGATTTTGATCTCAAACGCCATGCGGAATATAGCGGCCAACGGATTGACTATTTCGACCAAGAAGCCAATGAGCATTATGTACCGTACGTCATTGAACCCTCGGCCGGGGCTGATCGGGCGACCTTGGCCTTCTTGCTTGACGCTTATTGCGAAGAACCGGCCAATGATGAAATCCGGGTTGTTCTGAAACTGCACCGGGCGTTGGCCCCTTATAAGGTGGCGGTTTTACCGCTCTCCAGAAAGGAACCGCTGATGAAGATGGCCAAGGAAATCGAGAAGGAACTCCGGAAATATTGGATGGTCGACTATGACGATGCCAAAGCCATCGGCCGCCGTTACCGCCGCCAGGACGAGATCGGCACCCCTTATTGCGTGACCGTTGACTTCCAGAGTCTCGAGGACCAAGCGGTTACGGTCCGGGACCGCGACAGCATGGAGCAGGAACGGATTCCTGTGGCGGAGCTGGTGAAGTATCTAATGGAAAAGCTGGCCTGGTAAAGATTCAAGAACAGATCCTTCAAAGGGGTTGTTGTAAAACATATTTTGGCAACAGCTCCTTTTTCGATGAATTAGGTTTTTCATTGGATTTGGTTATAAAATGGAATGTCTGGAAGGATTTTTTGTTAATCCAACGAATAATTTAAATTGCTTGGATCACGATTCCCGTTTTACACCTCACCGGTATTGGGGGTAAAAATTTGCGTTTTTGGGTCTATTTTGTGGGCTGGTTTTTGGCGCATAAAACGGTGTTGATTTGTTTCGCCGATAAATGCCGTTCCAGCGTCACGAAATCCATCGCCTCTTTCATGGAAGATAAAGCGGAAGATCTGGATAAAAGCGCTTGAGTAATTTAAGGTTTCCGATTTTAAGCAGTCTCATATAAAAAATAAATCCGGGTTGATTTTAGACCCGGGATTGATTGTCGTTCGTTTGCAATTGATCGTGGATTTCAATGAATTTCGATTCGCATTGTTTAAAGGCTTCAACTACCATGGGATCAAAATGCCTTCCCGCTTCCGCCAGAATAATTGATTTGGCGATCTCATGGGTGGAAGCCTCTTTATATACCCTCTTACTGACCAGCGCGTCGTAAACGTCGGCCAAGGCGACGATTCTGGCGCTGAGGGGGATTTCATTCCCGCGCAGACCTTGCGGGTATCCCGAACCGTCATATTTCTCATGATGGGATAAGGCGATGGCTGCGCTCATATTTAAGTATTCGGCCTTAAGGTCTTGTTTGGCCGCCGCGTTCAGGGTTTTGTAACCGATTATCGTATGCTGTTTCATGATCTTAAATTCATGATCATCGAGCCGGGTTGGTTTTAACAGAATGTGATCGGGGATGCCGATTTTCCCGATATCATGCAAGGGGCTGGTTAGATAGATGTTTTCGATAAATAACCCGTCAACCTCCGATGGAGCGTTTTCCAGAGTGGCGATCGTTTCGGCCAGTACCCGGGAATAAAAGCGGATTCGCTCCAGATGGTACCCGGTTTCCGGGTCCCGCGATTCGGCTAGTTTGGAGATGGCGAAGATCACCACATCCCTTGATTGAAATTCGACGATCCGTTTTCCGGCTCTGATTCGGACCTCCAACTCTTCCCGGACATAGGGCTTGGATATGAAATCGTCGGCGCCGGCGTTCAGGCCTTCGATCAGGTCCTGAGTCTCGTTTTTGGAAGTGACCATGATGATATACGTATATTGGCTCCCTTGAGAAGCCCGGATTTTACGGCAAAGTTCCAACCCGTTCATCTCCGGCATTACCCAGTCGGTAATAATCACTCGTGGCCGTTCGTTCTTCCAAAGATTGAAACCTTCGGCCCCGTTGGTCGCTACCAAGGGATCATATCCCAGAGCTTTAACGAGTATCTCCAATTTTTTGCGACTGGCGATTTCATCTTCAACGATTAGCAGTTTCATCGAAACACTCCTTAATTTATTCCAGCGATAAATTTTTCCAACCGGTTTAATTCTTCTTTCAGGCCGGGCAAGAGTTTCGCGGCTTTTGAAAGGTCGGCCGCTTTCCCGGCTTGTTCAAGTTGCAGCGCAAGTTCCCCCAATCTAGCGGCGTTAAGATTGAGGGCGCCTCCTTTGATCGAATGGGCTTCCTTCCATACCGTCTCGTATTCCAGCGCCTGAATAGCCCGGGCGATCATTTCGCTTTGCCGCTGCGAGTTGGCGAGAAACTCCCGGATGATCGAGACCACCAAATTCCGGTCGTTCTCGAATTCCTGCAATGTTTTCGGGAAATCGATGGGCGCGGTTAAAGTCTCGGCCTGCTCATGCGCTGCGGCTTTCACCTCGAGCTTCGCTTTTGACCGCGGGTAATCGGTTTGCTTGTAAACCCAATAGGTTATCTTTTCAAGCAAGAGATTTCTCCGGAAAGGCTTGGTGATTACATCGTTCATTCCCACGCTGTAACACTTTTGGGCGTCGCTTTCAAAAGCGTTGGCGGTCATTGCGATGATCGGTATCGTTTCACCCTTGGGATGGTCGCGGATTTGGCGCGCGGCTTCGTAACCGTCAATTTCCGGCATTTGAATGTCCATTAAAATCAAGTCATATTCGTTTTCCAGGAATTTGGCCACCGCGGCCCGGCCGTTATCGGCAACGGTGATTTCAGCCGGGAGATCGGATAAGTAGGCTAAGACTACCTTTTGATTGGTGGGATAATCTTCAGCCAACAGGATTTTAATCGTCTTTTCCAATTTCGGCGCGGCAACCGTGTTCGCGGGGGGCGGGGAAGGCGGTTCTTCAATGGCTTGAATCTTGTTCATCACTATGGTGAACCAGAACTTGCTTCCTTTCCCGACTTGGCTTTCGACCCCGATTTCTCCCCCCATCAACTCGGCCAGTTGTTTGGCGATGGCGGTTCCCAAGCCGGTGCCTCCATACTTTCGGGTGGTGCTGCTTTCGGCTTGCACGAAAGTATCGAAGATCGCCTTTTGGCGGTCGGGCGGAATGCCGATGCCGGTGTCCCGGATTTCGAACAGCAGGGTTATTTTCTTATCGGTTTCGTTTTTAACGGCTGTTTTGACCTCAATGCCGCCTTCATGGGTGAATTTTACGGCGTTGCCGATCAAATTTACGAGTATTTGACGGAGACGGAGGGGATCGCCGACCATAAATTGGGGGATATCCTCGGCAAGGCGAAGTCGATAATATAAGCCTTTGTTTTTGGCGCTCATCGCAAAGGTCGAAGTGATCGATTCCATCAGCTGGTAAAAATTAAACGGCTCACTTTGGATTTTTAATTTTCCGGCTTCGATTTTTGAGATATCCAGTAACCGATTAATTAATTCCAGGAGTTTTTCGGATTCTTCCACGATTAAATTTAGATAGTTTCGTTGTTCCTCCGGCATGGTCGTATTGGCCGCGACTTCGGCAAATCCTAAAATACAGTTTAAGGGCGTTCGAATTTCATGGCTCATATTGGTGAGAAAAACGCTTTTAGCTTCGTTGGCCCGATTGGCTTCGGCGATCGCCAGCCGTAATTGTTCATTGACCCTTTTATTGTCGGCGTTCTTTTCTTCGAGGAGCCGGTTATTGTCTTCGAGGACTTTCAGCAATTTTTCACGTTCTTGTTCGGCGCGGGTCCGCTCTTGCGTTAACAAAGCGCCGTATAATGCCGAACTGAAACTGGTTCTTAATATTTCATAGAGGGTGCCGCAACGAGGTCCCAGTTTAAAAATGACGAAACCCAATTGATGGTCTTTGTGATAGCAAGATTCAACCAATAAACAATAACGTTCATTTTCGGGGAGGATTTCTGCCGGGACCAGCCATGAACTGGGATAAACCGGTTCTTCCTCAAAATGAATCCGGCCGTTTTGATCAAAGGCCAATATCAACCGGGCGGCCTTCTCCGGTTGGAGCGGGTCTTCGTATAAGGCCAAATAACAGCCGGGGATGCCCATTTTCGGCAGTTCCAGCACGATTGAATCCAACAATTCTTCAATATCAAGGGTTGAATTGAAAATCCCGTCCAATTGGGCCAAGTCATTGGGATTGAAATGATTGAGTTCTTCAAAGGAAGGTGGGATATATTCCAATGCCTTGAAAACCATTACTCTGGTCTGATGCAAGGTGTCTTCGAACCGGCGCAGCAGCTCGATGTCGGTAATCAAGGGCAATAATAAGCGCCGCAATTCGGAGATAAAATTTTCCCAAACCACCAACTCTTTCCCGGATTTTTTCCAGAGACTGAGATATTCCTCAAAGAGATAAAGAAAATTCCCGGAATCATTTTGTAGGTGATCCAAGAAACTGGCGAGTAAATTTTCTAAAGCCTTCGGCCCCAAAACCGAAAGGAAACCGTTAAAAGAGTTTTGCAGGCTTTCAATGAACGTATCCCGTTGGGCGGCGATTTGTTGATTCCAGTCCGGAGGAAACATTGAGGTTGAAAGGGTTATTTTGTCGCCTGTTTTGGCCTTGATTACCGGATCTTCAAAACAACCGCACGATTGGCGTAATACCAGAGTAGTTGGGACATAAATTCGTTCCGGCGCCGTTTCGCCGCGGATAATCCTCAGCAAGGATTCCATAGCCAGGTACCCGTGGCGATGGAAGTTGGGGTCAATCGTGGTCAGCGGCGGCGATACTGAAAAACTCTCCTGCCGGTTATTAAACCCTACCACCAATAGATCTCTGGGAATTTTAAAGCCGCGTTTTTTTAATTCCTCAATGGCGACCTCCGAGTACAAATCGCTAATCGTAACTAAAGCCTCAATATCCCGGCCGGGAATTAAGCCCCGTTCGGCAAAAAGAAGTTGCACGGCTTTGACCGCTTCTTTTTTGTTAATTGCAGCCGTAGGGGACACCAAGTTGGGATCATAGGGGATTTGATATTTGGCCAAGGATTTAAGGTAGGCTTCAAAACGCTCGTCTGAATAAAAATGGCCTTTTTTGCCTTGGATAAAACCGATTTTGCGGCATCCGTGCTCTTTGATTAAATGATCCATGAGGGTTTCGATCCCATGATGATTATCGACCAAAATCGAGGGAATGCCGGTCAACGGTATGGCGATAGTTACCAGTGGTAGAGGATGAAAACGGTTGTGAAAATGGCCCAACTCACTGATATCCATATAATGGCGGAAGGAGGAGGCCCACGATATTAAACCGTCGATACTGTTGGAATTTAGCAGTTTGATGATTGTAATCTCCGCCACATGTGCGGTCCGATTGGTCAAGGTTGTGCCGCCGACAAAGGTGAGCAAATTAACGTCATAGTCTTTGGCCGCGTCATAGACTCCCGACATTAATTGAATTCCGATGCCGTCGTACGCATGTTGGCAGATATAGCCGATTTTCAGGCGGCGTTGAGGTGATTTTATGTTTGCTTTATCCGTCATGAATACTACATCCCATCCTTGGACTCTTATTACTTAGTATCGTCCTTTTCAAGAAGAGCTTTAGAACAGCGCAAATGAATCTTAAGAAACATAGTTAATGTTCCATAACTTGGTTAAGCTAGAATCCTTATCTATTTCTTTTTGCTTGACAATTTCACGGCGGATATGATACATTTATAAATGTCACTATAAGGTACACGGGCTTGTAGCTCAGTTGGGAGAGCGCTTGAATGGCATTCAAGAGGTCAGGGGTTCGATTCCCCTCAGGTCCACCAAAAAAACAACAAATGCTCGCCAAAAAGGGCGGGCTTTTTTGTTGTTTTTTGGAAGTGCGAAGAGTGAAGGGTGAAGTTTGAAACACCGGAACAATCGCTCGCTAACAAGCGATTTTTTTGTAGCGTTGGAATGGTTTTCCCATTTTAGTCCCGCTCTTTAAACGGGGAAATTCAAAAATAAATGATTGCCATCGAAATCGGTTAAAAAAGCGGAAAAGGTGTTCAATCATTGACTGAATCTGCAAATTAGTATAAGCTAAAAGTATGAATGGCGGACATCGTTGAATTTATGACGGGATTTTGAGAGGGAAATAATCAAAAGAGAGGTGGAAAAAGAGATGAGATTCTTTTCCAAGTTGGTCGTAGTTTTGTTAATCATCGGAATGGTTTTTGTGGCTGGTTGTACCGATAAGGAAAAAGCGATCGGCAATGCCGTAGCGGCCGGTGATACGGCAAAAGTACAAGAGTTGCTCGACAAGGGAGTGAGTCCGAACTCAAAAACCGAGGACGGAAAGACTTTGCTGATGCTGGCGGCCTATTTAGGCCACTCGGATATTGTCAAGTTATTGATCGACAAAGGCGCGGATGTTAACGCCAAGGATCAAGACGGGAAAACGGCTTTGATCTATGCCGCCGAAAGCAATAATATCGCCGTCGCCGAGATTCTTTTGAAAAACGGAGCCGATCCCAATGCCGCCGATAATAACGGTAAAACCGCCTTAATGTATGCCGCTGAAAAAGGATATCTGAATTTTGCCAAGCTTCTTTTGGAAAACGGCGCCGATCTGAACGCCGCCGCCAATAACGGTAAAACCGCTTTGGACTTTGCCAGGGACAATAATCAAACCGCAATGGTTGACTTCCTAAGCAAGTGGGGCAAGACTGACATGGCGGATGTTCCTACTTCAACAGGGGATACACCCGATACGCCCGCTCCGACATCGGAACTAACGACGCTTCCTGCTGAAAATGCCGCTGCTTCCCTTAATAAACAATTGGCGTCGATCTTTTTCGATTTTGACAAAGCGGAGATTCGGTCCGACCAGATTAAAGCTTTAGAGGATAATCTGACTATTTTGAAAGCCCATCCGGAATTATACGTGATCATGGGCGCTCACGCCGATGACCGCGGCACTCGGGATTACAACATTGAATTATCCGCCCGCCGCGCTATTTCGGTTAAGGAATATTTGATCAAGGCCGGTATTCCCGCGGATCATTTCATTGTATATGCTTACGGCAAGGACCACCCGTTAAAAAAAGGATATGACGAAGCTTCACGGAGCTATAACCGGCGGGTGGATATCCTGATGTGGGACACCAAACTATCCAGCGACGAGGTGTTGGCGGAAACGATAAAATAAACTGAGGAGATATATCGTTTAAGTGATTTAAGTGAATTGGAAACGAATTTACCCCGGCTCCATCCTTCAATAGCGGCCGGGGTAAATATCCATTATTACTGATGTTACGTTTAATTCCATTATCAAGCTTATTGAATTATCCGGTTTTAGTTTGGAGTGGGTCCAATGAATATTTTGGAACGGAAAAATTATCTGATAGCGATTCTAGTTTCGTTATTGATTCATTTTTTTTTGGGGATGATCCATTCGCCGCGTATTCCCGCTCCGAAAAAACCGGATTATGAAGTATATTCCTTTGGTCTGATGGAATTTGCCTCCGATATTCCAAGGCAACCCTTAACGGTGGCATTGAACGTCCCGGTAGTAAAAAGTCGGTCTCATCAAGAAAAAGCGGAAATAAAATCCGCGGAACCGGCCCCACCGCCAAAACAGGTTCCAAAAGAAGCTCCAAAAGAGGCTGCCATGCTTCCCGAAGCGGAAAAGGCCTCGGCTCTCGATGCCCCCGCCGCCGAGTCCGAAGTTCAAAGCGTTTCCGGCGCGGAAATCGAGGAAATGACCGGTTTTGAAAATCTTCCCGACGAACAGCGGAGTTTCGGAACGGGAGAGGCGATGGTGAAAATTGTCGGACCCATGCCAACCTATCCTCCCGCCGCCTTTCGAGAAGGAAAGGAGGGGACGGTGACCGTACGGGTCCTGGTTAATGCCGCGGGCCAAGTGGATTTGGTAATAGTGACCAAATCATCCGGGGATCTAAGGCTGGACTATGCGGCTACTTCTTCCGTCGAACGGGAATGGAAGTTTACGTCGCTCAATGAAGGCTATTACATTGATCTGCTTTTTTCTTTCGACCTTCAGATCGGAACTTCAGTCAGGTTTATTACCTCGAAAACCCGTTTTTAGCGAGGTCGGTAATGAAACGTAAAATAATCGACTATACCATGCTTTTGCTGTTAATCGGCTGTTCGACAATGGCGGTTCGGGCCGACTCGGAAGCCGATGCCAACCCGGTGACCGATCTTAAACCGCCTATCGTAATTAATCACAACGAGGCGCCTGTTTTAAAGACCAGGCTCGGTTTCAAAAGCTCGGGCCGTTGGTTCTCGGGGCAAGTCGTAAATTTGGACTTGTTTGCCTATAATTTGCAAGACATTCTGAAGTTTCGAATGGATGTGAAATATAATCCCGAACATCTCAGGCTGGTTTATGTTTCCCGGGGCGCTTTTTTAGTGGAGGAGCAAGGTTTGGCCGAGTGGAACGGCGGCGTCATCGACAATCAAAACGGCCGGGTCGTCAATATTTCGGGGATCCGGTCCCAACCTTTCAGCGGCAACGAAACCATTCTGATCCGGCTGAACTTTATTGTCACCGGCGCCGGGAGCGGGCAAATATCGTTGGAAAATCCCAAAATTGTAAGTTCCAAAGGAATTGAGCGAGATTTTGATTTTACCCCGTTGCAATATCAGATTGAGGGGGAAATGGGAATCCGGTGAAGCCAAACCGAAAAACAAAGACTCGCCGTCTCGCGGCGAGTTCTTTTATTTTTATGCAGCTATTATTGGAGATTAATGTCCGTGTTCTGCTTCGGCGGCCTGGGCGATTGCTTTGGTTTGATGGATCGCGCCGTGGGGATGTTGGGGCGGCGCGTAGATGGAGTATAATTTAAGCGGTTTGTTGCCGGTGTTGATCAGGTTGTGCCATTTGCCGGCGGGGATGATGATCACAAAATCATCATAGACGTATCGTTGGAAATCCAAGTTGCGGTCGTTATCGCCCATTTGCACCAGTCCTTGACTTTCTTCAATCCGGATGAATTGATCAAGGTCGGGATGAATCTCCAAACCGATGTCTTCCCCAACGTTGATGCTCATCAAGGTGAGTTGCAAATGATTTCCCGTCCATAAAGCGATCCGAAAATAATTGTTTTGCTTGGCGGCCTCCTCAATATTGACTACAAACGGTTCCGGCCCGTAATCCCTTAGTGGGATTGGAGCAGTAACAGGCTGTTCCGGATAGGGTCTCCAATAATCGGGGACGATATAAGGGCATGGGTACATATTATAATAATTAGGCGGATGGCCCCAGTTATTCATTGACGGGTTGGAGTAGTCGGGTGATGGGTACATATTGGTCATTCCTTTCCAGGCATATATTTTTATCATATTAATTGAGTTTGGAAGGTGTGCTTTCGGTGGATGTCTTTTCGGCCGCGCTAACACAATTCGAACCCTTTTCCGGCGGCATTGACAATTTTTTTCGGAAAGTAATTCTAATATTAACTTCTATAAGCTCATAAATTATACCAAGCCGGATTGATTTATGAAGGTGGGCCCGATGAATTTGTTTTTAAGCAATCTAGTGTATAGCTTTTTAATCGCTTTCGGGATCGTAACCGGAGCCGGTGTTTTCGCGGGAATCGGCGCCATCGTAAATGATCATCCGCCCCTCAGGACCATGATCAACTTGGCGGGTTCGGTAAAAATCTGGGCGGTAGCCGCCGCTTTGGGCGGCACTTTCTCATCCTTTGAAATTTTTGAAAAAGGTTTGTTTAACGGTGAAGTCAAGTCGATCGTCAAACAACTGGCTTATATTTTAATGGCTTTGATCGGCGCCAATCTGGCTTACGGCTTGATCCGGTTAATCCAATATTGCGGTGATTCGTCGCTTAAATGAAAGTGATTTCATTCTTTTACCCGAAGGGGATCCGGTGTTTTTTCAGCGGTGTGGCGGTCGGGATCTTGTCCGGCGTCGCGCTGTTCGGTCTTTTGGTCAGCTACCGGATGGACAGCTACCATCATCAAATCGGCCAATTGGAGTCAGCCAATGAAGAGATGGAGACGCGCCTTCTCAAGCTGGAGGAATCGCTCGATAAAACCAAGTATATCCTGAAAAAGATCGAAGCGGTCTTGATTTATGAAGGAGACGAGCTGGATAAAATCGCTTTGGAAAAAAGCATTAAGGAGAAATACGAACAACTGTTGGGGAAAGAGGTCGGCCGGATCGATATCGATTTGGCGGCGGAAGTGATTGACGGAAGGATTATGAGGTTGGAGGAGCGGGAATATAGGCTGAAGTTGCAAAAGATTATGCTGACGGAAGTTTTGAAAATATGGGTGGAAGTAAATTTGGTCGAGTGAGATTAAGAAATGGTTTTTTAAAAGGAGTTTAACAAAAAATGGAGAAGAATAATTTAACGTAAAAAAAGGCCCCCTTCCGGAATGGATAGGGGAAATTTCACTTTATTATCTGGATTGTACGGGTTTGGACAATTAGCCGAGAAAGCGGGTCCATTCAGGGTTGGTCTCTGAATTGTTGTTTGGAATCAAGTAGCTATTAAAGCAAGGTAGTAGTATCGGTTATCCTTATTAAAGGAGGAAAATGAATTGAAGAAATTGATTTTCCCCAAAGATTTTTTATGGGGGGCCGCCACCGCTTCCTATCAGATCGAAGGCGCTTGGAGAGAAGACGGCAGAGGGGAGTCCATCTGGGACCGGTTCAGTCATATCCCCGGGAAAATTAACGACGGCAGCAACGGCGATATTGCTTGCGACCATTATCATTTATATCCTCAAGATATTCAATTAATGAAGTATTTGGGGATTAAAGCCTACCGCTTCTCCATTGCCTGGCCGCGCATCTTTCCCGAGGGCAGGGGACGGTATAACCCCAAGGGGATTGAGTTTTATAAAAAACTAACCGACATGCTGATTCAAAACAACATTAAACCGGTGGCGACTTTGTTTCACTGGGATCTGCCCCAAAAGCTCCAGGATATCGGAGGGTGGGCCAACCGGGAGGTGGCCGACTATTTTGAGGAGTATGCCGGATATGTCTTTCGGGAACTGGGGGATCGGGTGCCGATCTGGATTACCCTCAATGAACCGTCGGTGTATTCTTTTGTGGGGCATAGTGAAGGCAGGCACGCGCCGGGTATTGCCGATTATTCAACCGCCTTGCTGGTAGCCCATAATCTATTGCTGGGGCACGGCAAAGCGGTCCGGCTCTACCGCGAGATGGGACTGAAAGGCGAGATCGGTCTCTCTTTAAATATGACTCCGATGTATCCGGCTTCGGAAAATGAAGCCGATCGCGCCGCCGCCCTCCGTGCCGACGGCAGTTGGAACCGCTGGTTTTGCGACCCGGTCTTTAAAGGCGAGTACCCCCGGGACATACTGGAATGGTATTCATCCAGAGTTACGCTGCCGGAAATAGCCGAGGAAGATTTGGAGCTCATTAGCGTCCCGGTTGATTTTTTGGGGTTAAATAATTACTTCGCCTCAAGGATTAGACATGATGAAACCAAATGGCCGTTAAACACGAGCGATAGTTTTATCGGCGAGTACCGGACTGCAATAGGCTGGGGGATTAACCCCGATTGTTTCTACGATTTATTAAAGCGGTTAGGCCGGGATTACCCGGGGGTCAAAATCTACATTACCGAAAACGGTTGCGCCTGTAATGACCAGATTAACCGGGACGGGGAAGTGCTGGACGACAACCGGGTGGATTATTTGTTTAAACATATCCGCTCCGTCCACCTGGCGCTTCAGGAAGGCGTGAATATCGGCGGCTACTTTGTCTGGTCGCTGCTGGATAATTTCGAATGGGCCGAAGGGTATTCTAAACGGTTCGGCATTGTTTACGTGGATTACCCGACCCAGCGGAGGATAATTAAAAAGAGCGGGTATTGGTACAAGGATGTGATCGGGGATAACGGGTTTGAAGTCAAGGAGTGAGCGCTTTTCAAGCTCGAAGCCGGTATCCCACGCCCCAGACCGTTTCGATGTATTGGGGGTTGGAAGGGTCCGGCTCGATTTTTTCGCGGATCTTGCGGATATGTACGTTTAAGGTGGCCGGATCGCCGCGGGGTTTCCTGGAAGATTCATCAAGGAAAACCGGTAAGTAGATGGTGTTACATTTAAGATTTTTCTCTTTTATTAAGAGCCCGGATGAGATTGGGATCGCAACTTCATCCGGGTTCTGATTTTTACCGAACTTATTTTTGGCGGATATTTATGTAAAAGGATTTCTGATAAAGATAGAGAAAAGGATTAACAGTATCCAATTTTGAAACCGGAGGTCCATTGATGATTTCGGTATATAACTTGAAGCCCAAGTTTCAACGGTTGCTGACGCCGTTGCTCGACTTTTTGGTGAAAAGAGGATTTACCCCCAATCTGGTTACCTTAATCGCTTTATTCGGATCAATAGCGGTGGGAACGGTTATTTGGTTGACCCGGGAACGGACAAGTTGGTTGCTGATTTTACCGGTTTGGTTGTTTGTGCGGATGGCCTTGAATGCCATCGACGGGATGATGGCCAGAAAATACAATATGGGAACGGCATTAGGCTGTATCTTGAATGAATTGGGAGATGTCTTGTCCGATTTGGCCTTATATCTGCCGTTAGGCTATATGGTGCCGGAAAGTATGGCGGCGGTGGTTCTGTTTGTTATCGGAGCCATACTCACCGAATTTTGCGGGGTTATGGGTTACGCGCTCGCGGTAAAGCGGCATTATGAAGGCCCGATGGGTAAAAGCGACCGCGCCTTTTTAGTGGGGGGTTTGTCAATAGCGACCTTCTTGTGGGATGGGGTTAAAATCTATTGGAGTTGGATCTTGATGGTCGCCGCCGTTTTAACCGTATGGACCTGCTTTAACCGGATCAAGGCCATTTTAAATGAAGCGAAGGAGGTTTAACCGCCGTGATTAATGCATTTGAAAAACTTTCAGCGGTTCATCGAGGCGGAGTCTTGGTATTGGCGATTTTAACTGCGGCTACCATCGTAATTTGGCTGCTTAAAAAGGTTAAACCCCAAAGCAACCTGGAAGAGTTGGTTAACCGGATTAAATCCTGGTGGGTCATGGCTGCGGTCTTCTTCGGAGCAATCTCTTTGAGTAAAAACATTTCTTTGCTCTTTTTCGGTCTGCTCAGTTTTTGGGCTCTTAAAGAATATGTTACCATCTTAAAAACGCGGCGGGCCGACCATTGGGCTTTATTATTGGCATTTTTGGCCGTACCGGTTCAGTTTTATTGGATCCATATCGGTTGGTACGGCATGTTTTTGATTTTTATCCCGGTTTACATGTTTTTGTTTTTGCCGATCTTATTAATGTTGGCCCAAGAACCTTCGGGTTATTTGGAATCATCGGCCAAGATTCAGTGGGGATTGATCGCTTTTGTTTATGGTTTGAGCCATTTGGGTTATTTATTGAAATTGCCTGAGCTTAGCGGTCGGGTGGTCAGTGGCCAGGCCTTGTTATTGTTCTTGGTAATCATCACGGAAATGAACGATGTCTTTCAATATCTTTGGGGAAAAACCATTGGGACCCATAAGATTCTCCCCAAAATCAGCCCTAAAAAGACTTGGGAAGGGTTCGTCGGAGGGGTGCTGACTACTACGGTTTTCAGCTTATTGGTGAAGTTTCTTACCCCTTTTAATACCCGGCAGGTGATGCTGGTCGCCTTTATCTTGGCCGTAGCCGGCTTTTGCGGTGACGTGGTTATGTCCGCGATCAAACGAGATGTTGGGATTAAAGACTTCAGCGCGGTGATCCCGGGCCACGGCGGGATGTTGGATCGGGTGGATTCCCTTTGCTATACCGCGCCGATCTTCTTTCATATGGTGGCCTATTTTTATTTCCAAGGGATAATCCCTCTTTTTTAGCCGGACGTCAACCCGGTTTGGCAGGCTTATCAAGACGAAAAGGGAGCGGCTGATGTTACAAAAGTTGTTCTTTCTATTATTTGTCAAATCTTTTATGGCGATCTTTATCGGACTCCGGGTTTATGGAAAACATAATTTGCCCAAGACCCATCCGTTCATTATCGTCGCCAACCACTCCAGCCATTTGGATACCCTTTCATTGTTAAACATTTTTCCGCTTAAAGATCTGCATCGAATTCAACCGGTGGCGGCTGCGGATTACTTTAACCGGAACCGTTTCATCTCTTTTTTAACCCATAAGTTGTTTAACATTTTAACTATTCCCCGATCCGGTATTAATAAAGAAAATAACCCGGTAAAATTAATGAAAAACGCGCTGGAAGAAGGAAAGTCCTTAATTATTTACCCGGAGGGCACCCGTTCGCTAACCGGTGAGATCGGAAGGTTCCGACCGGGGATCGCTCATTTAATTAAAGAGATTCCCGGAATAAAAGTGGTCCCGGTTTTTCTGGCCAATATGGGACGTTCCCTTCCGAAAGGCGAGTATCTGCCGATTCCTTTCTTTTGCGAGATTGTAATCGGAGAACCATTATCGTTGCAAGGCGACAAGGCCGCGATAACACAGGCATTGGAGAATGCGGTTAAGGAGCTGAAACATAATTATGAAAAATATTATTTCCAAGACTGAATCGGTGATTGATAGATCATCCAAAATCAGGAGTTTCATCGCCTTTCTGTGGGGTTTGGCCGAAGCTTCGCTGTTTTTCATCGTACCCGATGTTTGGTTAACGATAATTTCCCGTCGCAGACTGGGGCGGGCCGAATATGCAGCGATCGGACTCGCAATCTTGGGAGCTCTTGTCGGCGGGACCGCCGTTTATTGGCTGGCCCGTCTGGATCCCGAGCGGATGTTGGGGTTAATAACCGCAGTGCCCGGTATTGATCGGGTAATGGTTGATAAAGTCCGGGTTCAGATTGGAAATAATGGTTTATGGGCATTACTATTAGGGCCGTTACAAGGCATTCCCTACAAAATCTATGCGGCCCAATGGGGGATTACCAACGGCGGTTTGCTCAGGTTTTGGCTGTTCTCAATTCCGGCCCGGGGAATCCGTTTCCTTTTGGCGGCAGGTTTAACCAGACTGATTTGGATTTTCGGTCAAAAAAAGATTAGGTTTTGGGACAGGTTGGAGCTGGTTTTGTTATTATCGTTTTGGATACTGTTTTATCTTTGGTATTTCAGCCATTTTGGGTGGTAATAACGAACCGAGTATACCCGTCATCTTGAAAACTTGTAAACCGTTACCTGCCGGTAAACCTCCCCCGGATTCAGCCGGGTCGAGGGAAAGTCCGGCCGGTTGGGGGAGTCCGGGAAATGCTGCGTTTCCAAGCAAAATCCCGCGTGTTTCCCATAGTATTTTCCCGCCTTTCCTTTTAAAGTCCCGTCAAGAAAGTTGCCGGTATAGAATTGGATCCCGGGTTCGGTCGTGAATACTTCCAATACTCTCCCGCTCTTAGGTTCATACACCTTCGCGGCGAATGATAGCTCATTGCCGGTTTTGTTCAACACGTAGTTGTGGTCGTAACCGCCTTTTAGGGCGTTAATTGAAGCGCCGATTCTTTTTAGACCGGTAAAATCCAGAGGCGAG
>JAAYHS010000200.1 GCA_012735315.1 Bacillota bacterium
AATTAGGCCATTTTGAAATTAAGGGTCATAATGAACGAGAGTATTTCTGTACATACAAAGACATCAATGTATTTAAGCCAGAAAAAATTTATGAATATGAAGCTAATCAGTTTGCCGCAGAATTATTGATGCCGGAGAGAAAAATCCAGGAGATAATGAAAAGGAATCCATTTAATATGGAGACTATTGAACTAATCAGTAATAGTTTTGCTACATCCATAACATCGGCTGCATTAAGGGCGGTTAAATTAACTCCGGATTCATGTGCGATAGTTGTTTCGTCAGACAATCGGGTTTTATGGAGTCAGAAATCAAGAAATTTCCGCTATACACTAAAAACCAAAGGACAAACTCTTTCGCCAAACACTTGTGCAGCCGATTTTTTTATAGGGAAAGATGTTCCTGATCAATCCGAAATTGTTAGTCCATATGGGTGGATATCAGACCCTGGACTGCCTAATGATTTCACACTTTTAGAACACTCCATCTATTTCCCAAATTTAAATATGGTCCTGAGCCTGATCACACTGCCAGAAAAAGATGATTACGACTTAGATATTGATGAATTTGATAACGAGTAAATTAAAGGGGCTATACTTCTCATTATTTAAATCCTGACTATAAACCCACTCTATTTTAAAAGGAAGGAGTTAAGAGAATGAAAGTATTTACAAAGTATATAACACTAAAAAATGGCAGGCGGATTTATGCTACTGAGTATGGTATTAAGGTTTTCTGTTTTGAAGTTGAAGAAAAGAAAAAAAAGCCAGATAAACTTGATTTAGAATCTACAGAAAGGGGGTGTCAAGCATAGCTAAGAATACAGGGCGTAATTATCGCTGTGGTGCAATAGCTAATCGTAGTCAGGTATTCAATCCTTATAATGAAACATGGGTTAAGAGAAACACAGATACAGGCAGATTCATAGATCGCAAAACATCTAGTGGCACGCCTTTTAAAGGAGTTCGGAAGGAAAGATAAAAAATATACTCCATAACTTTGAGGGTAGTCCGTGTGAGAGTGTAAAATAATTTGTGCTTTTAGCCTTTCCAATAAACCTATAGTAAAATGAAAGGGAAAGGTGGAATGGCACATGGCGAAACAAAAGAAAGAAAGTGTTGTCCCTCCGGAGATTATTCAGACGCTGATTAAGGAGTACGATATCAAAAGTGTCCCGGACATCCAAAATGCTTTGAAAGACCTGTTTAGTGAGACATTGCAAAACCTACTGGAAGCAGAATTATCCGATACACTTGGTTATGAGAAACACGACGGTGCCAATAAAGAAACGGAGAACCGCCGGAATGGACACACCTCAAAAACCGTTCGCAGTGAATATGGCGAGATTGAACTTGAAATACCCCGTGACCGGAACGGTGAATTCGAACCGCTGATCGTCAAGAAACATCAAAAGAATGTTTCCGGTATCGAGGAACAGGTTATTGCCTTGTATGCCAAGGGTGTCAGTACCCGGGATATTCAGGACCATCTGCAAAACTTATATGGGATTGAGGCTTCGCCAGCTTTAATCTCCAATATTACGAACAAGATCATGCCTATGGTTAAGGAATGGCAAAATAGACCGCTACATAGTATTTACGCTTTTCTTTTTATGGACGCCATCTATTTTAATGTCAAACAGGATGGAATGATCACCAAGAAAGCAGCCTACGTAACTGTTGGTGTTGATTTGGACGGTAAAAAGGACGTCCTTGGCATCTGGATCGGCGAAAACGAGTCCGCCAAGTTTTAGCTAAGCGTGCTGAATGAGTTAAAGAACCGGGGCGTCCAAGATATTCTCATTGTTTCAGTGGACAACCTTACTGGCTTTTCTGAGCGATCGCAGCTTGTTATCCTCAGGCGGAAATCCAAAAGTGCGTGGTCCACCAAATCCGCAACTCTATTCGATACGTCTCATACAAGGACGTAAAGAAGATAACCTCGGCCCTAAAACCGATATACACGGCTTCTTCCGAAGAGGCAGGCCAAGAGGAATTGAACCAGTTTGAAGCCGCCTGGGGAGAAAAGTATCCCTTAATCGTCCAGTCCTGGTGGCAAAACTGGTCCGAAATAGCGACATTTTTTAAGTACCCGCCGGAAATCCGAAAGATCATCTATACTACCAACATCATTGAAAGTTACCACCGTCAATTGCGCAAGGTAACCAAAGGTAAAAGTATATTTCCCTCGGACGAAGCCCTTATCAAGATGCTCTATCTAGCCACTCAGGATGTCTTTCGTAAATGGACGGGGCGGATCCAAAACTGGGGTCAGATTCTCTTACAACTTTCGATCTTCTTCCCCGACAAGGTAAGTCCTCATTTAAAATAGTGCAACAAGCTAAAAGCACAAAAAAGTTGACAGACCCTACTTCCATCAATTCGGCGCATGACAAATAAGTCCGCATCAGATAATTGCTTCTGGACAAGGGGTTGGCGGTACACACTGGTACGGTTGACACTTAATAATTCTGCCTGACGCTTGACGC
>JAAYHS010000201.1 GCA_012735315.1 Bacillota bacterium
ACCGCATTATCAGCCATGCTTCGCGACCTCCTTTATTTAATTCAAGGACCAAACCGTCCTCTATTATCCATCATATGTTTCATTCAACTTCTTGGAATCGGGCTGATGTAACGTTAATCAAACCCTATCCGCTTGGTTCGTTTGTCCAATATCAAACTGATACAATTGATAAAAAGTCCCGATCAAAATCCGGATAACCGCCGAATTCCGTTTAATTCGGTTTCGATTCCCTTTTGGGGATAAATACGTAAACTATTATAAAAACCGGTTACGGAGTTTTAAGATGGATCCTTCGAAAATCGAACAAATCGTCCGTAAGTATCTTGGCGTCCCCTACCGCCACGGCGGCCGGGACTTAAACGGTCTCGATTGTTTGGGCCTAATTCACCTTTTCTACCGGGACTGCGGCATCGCGATCCCGGACGGCGACGGCAAACCGTATTCCCCCAATTGGGTCTATGAAGACCCCGGGCGCTATCTCCGGGGAATCAAAAAAATCGGCAAGGAAGTTCCTTTGAACATGATTCAGCCGTTGGATCTGGTCTATTTTCGGCTTGGCGCTTTCATCTCCCATGGCGGCGTAATGGTGGACTCCCATTATTTTATTCACGTTTTGCAAAAAGGAGTGGTCCGTTTAACCCCTTTAAACCGGGCTTGGCGGAGACGCTTGGTTGGAGCAAGACGACTTATCTAAAAATAAGGGGGGCCGCCAAAAAGACTGTTGACGACACCCCTGAAGACCTGCCTTTTATGATTTTTAACTTCCCAAGAGATTCACAATCAGCTTTAAAATGTCGTTTCCGAGGTTTGTATTTCGCTTGGATGCCGAATTATTCTTAAAAACCAATTTTAAAAACGCTTTGAGCAACATCCCGCCGAGATTGGGACCGGTATCATTATTATGGGAACGGTTCTTCTCGATTTCTTCCTCAAAGATGGCTTCCAGATCCAAAGCTCCCGCCCCTTGAAGATTAGGACCGACTCCGAGGTCCCTCGCTTTCCGGAGGAGCAGCCTTTTAATCTGATCCGGCTTGAGCTCGGACCATTTTTGGAGGATTAACGCGGCCGCTCCCGATACCAACGGTGTCGCCATTGAGGTGCCGCTTAAGGTGGTATACCCCCCTCCTACTTTTAACGATGTGATCCTGGTTCCCGGGGCTACCAAATCGGGCTTTAGTATTCCCTCCAGGGTCGGCCCCCTGCTGGAACTGGGGTTTATAAAATCGTCAATATTGGTAAGCGTATTTTGGTCGTCGAGATTGCCGACGGTGATGATTACCGGGTTGATTCCAGGAGTATTGATGGTTGCCGACTCGGGACCGCTATTTCCAGCTGCCGCGCATACCGTTATCCCGTGCCTCCAGGCAGCCGTCGTTACCCTGCACAAGGGATCCGCGCGAAAAGACTCCTGGGCTTCGGAGCCGATCGACAGATTGATTACCCTGATGTTTAAAGCCGCCAAACTATTGATACACCATTCAATACCGGAGATAACATCCGATAAAAGACCGCTGCCTTCTTCATCTAAGATTTTCACCCCCACCAACAAGGCGTCCGGCGCGATCCCTTTGTATTTCCCACCGGAGGTCCGGCCGTTGCCGGCGATTATTCCGGCGACATGGGTGCCGTGCCCGTTGTCATCATAAGGCGAATCTTCCTCATTAAGCAGGTCTTTCCAAGCAAAAATCCGGTTTGAAGGCGTGGTTAAATCCGGGTGAGGATCGATGCCGGTATCCAAAACCGCTATTACTACCCCTTTTCCGGTGATCCCCGCCTGGTGGGGGATTAAAGCTCCGGAAGTGGGTACGGCTACATCCAGTTGAGCATAGACCGGGACATCCCGCCAAATTTTAAAGACATAGCGGGAATGCGCCAATTCTTCCAAAGCGGAAAACGGTAATTCAGCCACCAGTGAAGACAGCATTTTGATTTCCTTATGGATTTTGCCTTGATTGGCGTCGATTAGCGCCGCGATTCGATCAAAGCCCCGGCCGTTCATTGTCTCCACGATGATTCGTTGTTCCGAATCCGTATCGCTTAAAGCTTTAATATTCCGAAGCGACGGGGAAAGCTTTCCCATCCAGTAATTTTTCGGCGCCATTTGCACCTCCCCTTCTTGTTTGGAGATTTGTACATTATATAATATTACTTCAGATGATAAGATTTCCGGGGAAAAGGCATGACTAATACCAAAAAAAGCGATTAGCCCACCGAATAATCGGATAACCGGCACAAGTCCGCCGTTCACCGTCTCGCGCCGTTAGTCTTCCAGCCCATTAATAATATTGATAGTGAGCGTACCGATATCGTTTAATGTTATGACCTGCCGATCGCTGAATTCAACGAAAACAAGGCTTTTTAAAACTTAAAAACTAAACCCCGATTCTTTTCGGGGTTTTTCTAATTAATTCCTGATTTATCTCGGTATACAAACCGGCTGGCCTATTTGCAAAGCATCCGGGTTGGTAATATCGGGATTAGCTTCGAGTAACCGCGTAAGAGTTAATCCGTAACGGCGAGCGATGGAATATAAAGTATCCCCGGCTTGAACCCGATAGATGGTCCCGCCGAAGCACGGAAAAGGACCGCCGCCGGGGGAAGGGGGCAGGCAGATTTGTTGGCCGATTTGGAGACGATCCGGGTCCACTCCGGGATTGATAGCCAATAGAGCGTCTAAGGTGTAACCGAAACGGCGAGCGATTCCGATGAACGTATCGCCGGCTTGAATGGTATAGAGCATACCTGGACACGGTTCCGGTCTGGGCGGAGCCGGAATACAGACCCGTTGCCCTACTTGCAGTCGGTCGGGGTCTACGCCCGGGTTGGCTGCCAGCAGCGCCGCTACGGAGATACCGTACCGCCTGGCCAGACTGAAAAAGGTATCTCCGGCTAAAATCGTATAATTAAAGCCTCCGGGGCAAGGCCCGGGTACGCTGGGGACCGGAATACAGATCTGTTGGCCGATTTGTAAGTTGGTGAGGTCAACTCCGGGGTTCGCGGCTTGGAGGGCGGCAATAGTGGTGTTAAAACGTCCGGCCAAAAGGTAAAAGGCATCCCCCGGGCGAATCGTGTATAAAAAGCCCCCGGGGCACGATATTTGGTTTTGGTTCATGGACATGCGGGCATCCTCCGTCACATTGTATTGATTCCGGTGTCGATAGTTTACCGGTATCAGTTCATGATATGAGGCTGCCCGCTGATCGGACAATGGAATTAAGAAGAAGACACGTAATCCACCCCGGCTATTTTAGCGTAAAGCGGATCCAAAGCCACCATGTCGGAAGGGTTCAGCTCCCGTAAACTACTTTTACCGAGGGTCCGGGCCAGCAATATCATTTCCGCGATACAGCTTTGAAAAAAATTATGCAAATGTTGGGCCCCTAAATCCGGGTCATATTGATGCTTTGCTTTACCGTCGTTATTAAGCAGTCCGGTCGGCGGCTCCCAGGGAACGACCTTATCAATTTGAACATTGGCTTGGGCCACCGCCGTAATGGTTCCGACGATGATCGCATCCGCGCCCAAGGCCAGACATTTGGAAAAGTCCCCCGGAGTAACCAAGCCGCCGCCCACCACCAAAGAAACCCGGCCTTTTAGGCCCCGCTCCCTTAAATATCTGGCTGCCCGGCATAAGGCCGGTAAAATCGGCACTCCGGAGTCATCCATCAATATCGACGCCCCGCCGTGGGTGCCGCCCTCGGTCCCGTCAAAAATGAGCACATCGGCTCCGCCTTCGATAAAAATCCGCATTTCTTCCTCTAAGTAATTGCTGGCTCCAAATTTAACGCCGATTGGGACCCCTCCGGTCACCTCTTTTAAATATTGAATCAAGCCTTTCCATTGTTCCGGGGTTTCAACTTCCGGCAGGCGCGCGTCCATCAACAGATCCAATCCCGGAATTGCGCCATATCTGGCGGCCGCTTCCGGAGTTATTTTTTTGCCGCTAATCCTAACCGGCGCCGAACCGCGGGCCGAATGTCCCAAGGCGATTTCGATCATATCCGCTTGTTTAAGGAAGGTTTCGCTCTTAGACCAAAAACCGCGGGTATATTGGAGAATATATTTGGCGGCGTAATGTCGTTCCTCCTCTAAAAAAGGACCGTTGCCGGAATTGGCGGCAGTACCCACCATCGCCGCCGCCTTGGCCAAGGCGATCTTCGCCGCCAAACTATAACCGCTGCCGTAAGCCATCCCGCCGATCAAGATCGGTATTTTAAGCGCCAGCGGTTTTTGAGCGCCAGGCCCCAACACGACGCTGGTGTCGATTTCACGGTCATTGTTTATAGGGGTTTTGGTCAAGTAAACCGGGTTAAACTGAAACTTGTCAAAGCTCAAGATGCCCCGTTTCGCGCCGTAGGGCCGATTTAGCGCTTTCCCGGTTTCGGCCCTCAAATTGGCTTCGCAATAACCCCGCCAAGTTATTTTGCGAATGATGGTGAGCCATTCAATTAGATGTTCCCGTTTGGGGAGCAATGCCGGTAAATATACCAGCGTCATAACGGCTAAAAACCCTGCGCCTAAGGTTATACCTAAGACTGTGCCGCTTAAATTCAATAAAAAGTTACTCATCAAATTTTTTCTCTTTTGTTTTTCTTAATACGACCTTCTTCAAATAATTTTTCCCGGTCGATATTTTTGATACCCGGATTTAGGTTTCAAAAGCCGTTAATGCGGCCTGCACGTTACATTTTGCGCTCCAAAACATAAAATGCTTCCGAAAGGAGGTTGACACATGAATTCCAATCAGACCGTTATTCAAGTGGGTTCCGAATCATACCCTGGAACTATGTCGGCTTCTTGCAGCAACCCCTCAGTTGAGGCTTTCCCAAAAAAACCGGAACCGCCAAAAGAGCCGGAGTGTGTCAAAAAACCGGACCCTCCCGAACCTCCTCCCCGGGACCCATGCCAGACCCATGTTCACGAGTTTCAAGGAAGCACCAAGCTTGCCAAATCAGGAGCGGACCGGCATAACCACCGTTTCGCCGGAGTGAGCGGTTCGGTGATCCCTTACGGTAATAGTCATGTGCATGGCGTGTTTGTTAATACCGATTTTTTTGAGGAACACCTTCATGAAATCGCAACGATTTCGGGACCCGCCATTGAAGTGGGCGGCGGGAAACATATTCATTTCGCCAAAAATATTACAACCGTCGATGACGGACATTTTCATGAGTTCCAATTCGCCAGTCTGATCGAGGACCCATTAACCTAAATCTTAAATATAAAGTTATTTTTGAGCCCCTGTCCGGTTATTGGTCAGGGGCCGCTTATAATTTCATCGTAATTGCTTTGTCTTAGTCCGCCTCTTACCTTAGCTATTATCCCGTATTATTCAAAATCCGAGAAATCACTTAATCGGTGCAATCCGCGGTATCCACCACATCTGCGTTATCAGCGCCATCAGCGAAAATCCGTGGTATCCGTGCAATCCGTATAATCCGTCTAATCCTGGTCAGCCTTTGGGTTTAAATATCAACGCCCCCAAAAAGCCGAAAATGATCGCCGCCGAGATGCCGGCGCTGGTCACCTCGAAGATCCCGGTTAATACTCCGATAATCCCGCTTCGTTCCGCTTCAGCCATGGCGCCCTTAAACAACGAATTGCCGAAACTGCTGATTGGAACCGTCGCTCCGGCGCCGACGAATTTGATCAGCGGTTCATATAATCCGAGCCCTCCCAACACCGCCCCGGTCACCACCAAGGCACACATGGTGTGGGCGGGAGTCAATTTTAAAACGTCCATTAACAATTGGCCGATGACGCATATCCCGCCGCCGACCAGAAACGCGAAAATGATTTTCTCCAAAGTCAACCCCTCTATTCGTTCTCAATCGCCACCGCATGGGCGATACAAGGAATGCTTTCCTTTTGTTGATAAGATATCGGGGAAAGCAACGCTCCGGTGGCAACGACCAGAATTTTGCGCAATTCTCCTTTACGGAGCTTTTTCAAAAAATGTCCGTAAGTAACCGTGGCCGAACAAGCGCAGCCGCTGCCCCCGGCGAATACCGGCTGCTCTTTTTTATAGATCAGCACCCCGCAGTCGGTGAATTTCTCCTTGGGAATCGGCGCTCCGTGTTTCTCCAATAGATCCGCGGCGATTTGATGGCCGAGCCTGCCCAGGTCCCCGGTGGCAATCAAATCATAGTAAGCATGATCCCGCCCTAAATCCCGGAAATGAGCCTCGATGGTATCTACCGCCGCCGGGGCCATCGCCGCTCCCATGTTAAACGGATCGGACAGCCCCATATCCACCACCCGTCCGATGGTAGCCGCCGTGACCCTCGGGCCGTCGCCCTCCACGGACACCACCGCCGCGCCGGCGCCGGTAACGGTCCATTGGGCGGTGGGAGGCTTTTGGGAGCCGTATTCGGTAGGATAGCGGAACTGTTTTTCAGCGGCTGCGTTATGACTGGAAGTCGCGGCTAAAACATTTCGGGCGTAACCGCCGTCAACCAACAACGAAGCTAAGGCCAAACCTTCCATGGCGCTGGAACAAGCGCCGTATAATCCGAGAAAGGGAACCCCGATCGTCCGGGCGGTAAAACTGCTGGTAATGATCTGGTTCATCAGATCGCCGCATAAAAAGAACTGGAGATCTTCTTTTTTCAGCCCGGACCGTTCAATCGCGATTTCGCAAGCCTGTTCCATCAGTTTTTTTTCCGCTTTTTCAAAACTGGTTTCCCCCAGCCAGATGTCGCCGTGAAGCAGATCGAAATCCTCGGCGATCGCCCCCTCGGCTTCAAAGGGTCCCCCCACCGCGCCCGTAGCCCGAATTACCGGTCTCGACTGGAACAACCAGCTTTGCTGACCCTTTAACATTAGATACCACCCAAAGCCTTTATCGTTAATTTGATCAGCGCCACCACAAAGGCGGCGAAGACGCCGAAGACTATCACCGAACCGGCCAACTCGAACATTTTCGCGCTTACCCCCAGCACCAATCCTTCGCTGCGATGTTCCATGGCCGCGGAAACGACCGAATTGGCAAACCCGGTGACCGGCACGGCGGTTCCCGCCCCGGCCCATTGGGCGATATGATCATAAATCCCGAATCCGGTTAACAACACTGAAATGAAGATCAGTACCGCCACGGTGGGGTTGCCGGCGGTGACTTCCGTAAAATTAAAATACTTGATGAAAAATTCCTGAATACCCTGGCCGATCGCGCAGATAATCCCTCCGGCGATAAACGCCCGCAGCGCGTTGGACCAGACCGGCCGTTTCATTTCCCTTGCTTTGGCGAATCTTTGATACTCTTGCTGAGCGGGGGTTAATTTCTTCTTTTTTTTCCGGTTCGACATTTCCGCGCCTTAACGTAGTTAGAACTTCTTTCGCCAATATTATTTTTTAAGATCCGCGTTTTAATTCGGCTTAATCCGGCTTTTAAAATGGATATATTTGTTAACCGCTTTTCCTTCAAGTATCCCTTCGGCTCCCCGGCGACCTTCCCCAAACCGCGGATGATAAGATGACCTTTGACAGCCCCGGATTCCCGGCCCCTTTCCGGCGGCAGCATCCCCGGAATCGGTTCCTCAGGGCGTATTTTTCAGCGAAAAATAAACACTATATAATAGAGGTTCTCCTGCAACAACTTCAGTTTTGGCTGAGTTTACGGGAATCTTGCCTAGTTAAAACCAGCGGAAGTTTTAGGGGGCATAAGCTTGCCGATCATCCTGGTAGTAGTGATCCGTTCGTTCATTTCCTTTTTTGTCTTATTAGTCTTAATCCGCTTAATGGGAAAACAACAGGTGTCCCAGTTGACCTTCTTCGATTATGTGGTGGGAATCACCATCGGTTCGATCGCCTCCACTTTGTCGGTCCAATTAAATCAAAACACTACGGCCACCCTGGCCGGCCTGTTGGTTTGGACCGCGCTTCCGATCATGCTTGCCTTTTTAAGCTTAAAAAATGTCTGGATCCGAAAGGTTGTCGAAGGCGAAGCCACGGTGGTGGTGGAGAACGGGAAAATTCTAGAGCGTAACCTCGCCAAGTTGCGCCTTTCCACCGATGACCTCATCGCTCAATTGCGGACGAAAAATGTCTTCAATCTCGCCGATGTGGAATTCGCGCTTCTTGAGAACAACGGCAAGCTCAGTGTGGAGTTGAAATCGCAAAAACAGCCCCTGACGCCCGGCGACCTTCAAATCCCGACCCGGTATGCCGGTTTGCCGACTACCTTGATCGCCGACGGCAAACTGCTTAAGGACGCCCTTAAATCCTTGAATTTGAGCCAAGCCTGGCTCCAACATCAACTGGAAAAACAGCAGATTAAGGATATCACCCAAGTTTCTTTAGCCCAACTGGATACCACCGGGAACTTGTATGTCGATTTAGAAGGCGATCAGTGCTACTACATTATTCCGACCAACGGTTAAGAAGGGTTTAACATTGAAAAAACTAGGATTGTTATTGTTAATCATATTGTGGTGCGCCGTCACGGTCAGTTCCTGCGCCTTTTTCCGGGGGCAATTGGACCGGATGAGCGGGTTTTCAAATTATTTGGAGGAAACGGAGCGCTATATCCGAAACGAGCAGTGGCAAAAGGCGGCGGTCAGTCTGGATAAGGCCACCAAGGCCTGGTACCGGGTCAAACCTTATTTGCAAGTGGATATCGACCATGACTATGTGAATGACATCGAGAACGATTTTATCCGGCTGCGGGGCAATATCGAGACCGGGGAAAAGCCGAATTCGCTGGCGTTGGTTTTATTGATCAGGAACAATTGGCGGAATATCGGTTCCATGTGACCGCCTCGCCCCTCCAATTAGTTGAGTGCTTGTAAACATCCGGCTGACTTAGATCACTATCCTGCGTCGCCTCACCCCTCCAGTCAGTTGGGTGCTTGTAAACATCCGGTTGCCGCTCCCCTCTCCCGCAACGTAAACATTTTTGAAGGCCGGGAGAGGGGAAGCATGGTTGAGGCGTTTTTCCGCGTTTATTTTTAATAGTTTTTTAATAGACCCGGCCGCAAAATAACTAAAACCACAAATAAAGCATGCTGTCCCTCTCCGAACAGTCAGAACTGGATAACGTTCGCGGAGAGAAAGCGTTGCTGCCGGATAACTAAGACTGATCGGATAACGGGTGGGGTGAGGAGGTTTTCGCTCCGCCACCGGCGGCATAGCAATAGATACAGCCCGCCCGGCAAGTGCCATAAACCCCCATATCGACCGAGACGGCGCAGCGGCAACATTTCCGCTGCGCGGGGTCCTTTTTCCATCTCTTATTGAGCCCGAAGACTTCATTGATCAACTCCCCGTCGATACAACTTCCGGGAAGGATGCCGGACTGCCGCAGATCAACCGCTTCGCAACAGGTAAAGGTTTGCATTCCATTCTCTTTTACCGACGCCGCGACTTGGGCGGCGAATTGCTCGAGCAATTCCGAGTTGGCGCTATCCAGCCAATCTTCAAACTTGACCCCTTTGGACTGGGTCAACCGGTTCAAATTCCGGCGGACCTTGCCGTAAAAGTCGAGAAAACTGATGACCAGCCGTTCGGTATAACCGGATAGTTCCCGGGCCAGCGCGGCTATTTTCTCAAGATGGTATTCCGGCGGCGTCAAGGAGCTTAAAATGACCGGATCATACCTCCAAACGACCCGTTTCGGTCCGATGCGCCCGCTCAACTCTTTAAAGGCGTCGATTCGCTGGGAAATGGGAGGAACTCCCGGTTCGAAGTCCATTGGATAATCGTTGAGGGTGAAATGGAACAGGTAATTATAGCCCATCCCGTCGATCAGGTCCAGATGTTTGAAGAAATGCCGGGGATTTTTGGTCCAGAATACGAAAGCGTCGACCTCCTCCGGGCGGAGGCTGAAGCTTTTAACCTGGTTCGGGTTGAAAGGGTTGATCCGATCAAAATAGCCCGCTTTGACGCGGTTGATGAACCATTCGCCGTAGAAAGCGGGGATGTCCGTCCTCCGGCTGGCGCTGATGAGCAAGGCGGTCCTCCTTGTAAAAAGTTAAAATTGAAAAGGGAAAAGATTTACGCCCGGAAACTCGCTTCGAAAATCTTTATGAGGTTTTCATGCCTTAATTTATTTTAAAGACTTAAGTCGATTTTATCATAAAATTGAAGGTAATGAATTATGAATCGACTCACCCCCTTGATCCCCCTCTCTATAATGAAGCAATTAACTTAAAGCAGCTCAATAGAGAGGGGGCATTGGGCCGAGTCAGTCGGTTTCGAGGCTCATTGGTGAAATGGCGCTAAAATTGCGTGCCCCTCTTTATTGACAAGGCAATTTTAGCCGCTTCAAGATAGAGAGGGGCAAGATCAAGTAACTTAAAGCACTGTTTGACGTGGGGTGAGTTATGGTTAGACTTCATGGCCGGGCAATCTTGTTGATCAAAGCTTATTATCGGATAATTTTAGATAATTTTATCCGAAACAACTACGCGAAACAGGAAAACGTGGAATTTTTAGAGAATTTACATAGGTAAGTTCCAGTTGGTTTTTATTAAAATGGGTTCAGTGATAAAGGAATTATTCAAAATACTCACCCAATTAGGATCGACGGCGGCATCGTACCGCCGCATTAAAGGAGAAAACCATGAAAAAAAGAACCAAAAATCTTCTGGTTGTTTGTTTAGTTCTAATCATTGTAGCTTTGGCAATATGTCTGTTTTATGACGTATTGGGGAAAAGTTCATTAAGTATGGATGATAAAAGTATAAATGAAAAAAAGAGTATATCAAACAAAGAACTAAGTAATTCAGAAAGGATTCAAATTTTAGCAGAGGATGCTCAATTCAATTCAATAAATAATTACAGAAGGGAAGAATTTAAAAAAGTTTTTGGCGAACCCAATGATATAAAAGTGACAAATTATGAAGGTTGCGTAATAACTGAAGTGTTTTTTGATGGCCTATATTATCAACATTATAAAGATACAATAAAAGAGCAGATTGTTTTTCTTTCGGTATCAACTTCAAAATATAAGATGAAATTTGATTTGGATATAGGAGTTTCAAGAGAATATGTAAAAAACATTTTAGGAGAACCGATGAAAATTGAAAATGGAGTGTACATATATCAATATGAAACCGAAGTTGCGGTAGATTATATAAAATTCTATTTTGATAATGACAAGCTAGTTAAAGTTGAATGGGAACTGGGTCTAATCTAGTAAAGTAATGGCTATCCATGGCTTAAAATCTTTCTGCGGGATGGGCGAATACTTAGTGTAATAGCAAAGGTTCCCGCTCCGGGCGCATCTAGTAATGTCACAGAATCACGCCACACGCCTTCGTTAAGTCCTGTAACAATAAACTCAAGTGCGTCACAGATGCCAAAACGTTAGTTGCCATGAGCAAGTCTCCGCGGTCATCCGGGCCGCCGGATAAAAATTTAAAAAAAGGAGTGTAACAGAATGCCCTTAGTTAAAGTAGAAATTCTGAAAGGCAAAACCCAGGAGTATAAAAAAGCCATCTTGGACGGGATTCATTCCGCTTTGGTTGAAGCTTTTAAGATTCCGGATCATGACCGGATGCAGCGATTATATGAATTGGAAAAAGACTGTTTTGAAATCTCACCGAATAATACGGATAAAATAACTCTAATAGAAATCACTGTTTTTAAGGGAAGAAGCCTTGAAGCCAAGAGAAATTTATATTCCGCCATTGTAAGAAATTTGGCCCAATCTCCGGGTATTGAAGGAAAGGATATTTTTATAGTTATTAATGAACAGCCTTTGGAGAATTGGGGAGTTAAAGGCGGATTACCTGCCAGTGAAGTTGATTTTGGGTTCAAAATAGAAGTCTAGAGGTTTTTATTTTGGACAGATACATTTTCCCGGCAATTTTTGAGCCTGGTGCGAAAAAAGGATATACCGTAAGTTTTCCGGATTTGCCTGGATGCATAACTGAAGGCGACACCATGGAAGAGGCTTTGCATATGGCAAAAGAAGCTTTGGAACTTCATTTATATGGAATGGAAGAAGATGGAGATGAAATTCCCAATCCCTCTCGGCCTGAAGAATTAAAAATTCCTGAGAAATCCTTTGTAAGCCTGGTAGAGGTTTGGATGCCGGTTATTCGGGACGAGATGCAGAATAAAGCGATCAAAAAAACCGTGGAGGTTAATCTTTAATGAGCTTATTATTGGAAAAAGATGATTTAAACGAATATCTCAAGCCATCGGAAATTATTGATTTTCAATCCCGAGAAATTATGGATTGCGCAAACTTATTAGTACGGGGTATAAATGATGAAGTATTAAAGATCAAGCGTATTTATGAATTCGTTAGGGATAAGATCCATCATACATTTGATATAAATGGGAATGAAATAACATGTAAAGCCTCTGAAGTTCTAAAATATAGACAAGGAATCTGTTACGCAAAATCACATTTACTGGCGGCATTATTGAGATATTTGGGAATCCCTACCGGCTTTTGTTATCAGAAACTGATTTTTTCAGCTGAAAATCCAATTATTATTTTACATGGATTAAATGCAGTTTATATAAAGCAAATCAATAAATGGCTAAGACTGGATTCAAGGGGTAATAAAGAAGGTATAAATGCTCAGTTTTCAACGGAAAGGGAGATGCTGGCATTTCCGGTACGGAGCGAATTGGGAGAAGAAGATGGGAAAATAATCTATGCGGCTCCCAACGCGAAAGTCATTTCAGCCTTGGAAAACTCTAAAACCAGAGAAGAATTAATAAAGAATTTACCTACCGAACTTTGAAAAATGCCATAATCCTACATCCTATACTCAAAATTATCTCGAAACATAGAATAGAAAGGAAATCGCTAATGCATATCTTTATCGTATACGCTCACCCTGATGAAAAGTCGTTTACCCATTCCGTCTTGGATTCATTCCTTCGCGGGATTACCGAAGCGGGCCATACCTATGAAATATCGGATCTATATAAAATGGACTTCCGGACCGATATGAGTTTGGATGAATATCATCGAGAATCAAGCCGGAATATTTCCTTGTATTTGTCCAATTTAATTCTTCGAAGCATTTTCTATAATCGCTCACCAGCACTACTATCGGGATGGCTGCCGTTCTCTATTAGCTTCGAAGCATTACGGAGCCCGGTGAAACCGGGCTTTGGAATGCTTCTTTATTACTTAACCGCGGGTTTCAACCCGTGGCGAACAAAATCGCATCTTCCGACCTCACGATTCACAAACACCGGGCGTCTCTTTTATCAGCCTGAAATTCTTCCATTTCCCGGACAGGAAATAAATCATCCCCGGCACTCCGGTCCCGTAAGCAGCCAGGCCATATCCTAAAAAGAACCCGAATAGTCCCAGATTGAAAATAACGCCCAACAAATAACTCAAGCCGATCCGGAGCACAAAAGCGTCCAGCAGTCCCAATGCCAAACTGAGCTTCGCGTTTCCCAACCCCCGGATAAACCCGTGGCTGCCGCGCATTAAAGTCATTGCCGGGAAACTCCAGACAATGGCGGATACGAAAGTGAATGATAATTCAAGCACATTCGGATCATCGGTAAAGATCCCGAACATTTGGCGATACTTGGTCAAATATATTACGGTAAATATCAGGTAGCATAGCGAACAATAAAGCAGCGTCATGTAAACTGTTTTACGCGTCCGTTTATAATGACCCGCCGCCAGATTTTGAGCGCACATGGTCGAATTGGCGAAGGCCATTCCTTGGGTGGTTTTGTTGATAATGTCGTCGATTTTTATTCCTACCCCGAAGACCGCCGCCGCGTAAACACCGAATTTATTCACCAGACTGTTCACGAACATCATCGATACATTGATGGCGCAGCTTTGCACCGCAAAAGGGATCCCCAGTTTGACGAGAAGGCCCGAAATCTCCGGATCAATCCCTAGGCTCTCCTTTTTAAAATCGAAACCCAGTTCCTCTTTTCTTTTATATAAAAAGCACAAGGAAAATATGAATGAAATAGCCTGGCCGAGGATCGTCGCTAGGGCGGCGCCTTTGGTTCCCCACTCCCAGACGCCTATGAACAGCAGATCCCCGATTAGGTTTAATACGGAGGCAATGGCGACAAATAAAAACGGATGTTTGGAATCGCCCAACCCTCTCAAAACCGCCGCCACCATATTATAACCATAGGTAAAAACGATCCCGAGACTGCAGATGAACGTATAATCCCAGGCCATACCATAAGCTTCAGCCGGTGTGTTGAGCAGCGTTAAAATGTTTTTGCCGCAACCGAGCCCGATGACGGTCATCAACAGACCCATACCCATCAAGAGCGAAAAAAGCGTTCCGATCGCCCGCTTCATCCGGTCGTGTTGTTTGGCGCCGATATATTGAGCGACCAATACCTGTCCGCCGTTGGCAAAGCCCAGGCCGAGCATGGTCATGAAGATAAACAGCTGGCTGGCTATGGAAACCGCCGCCAGTCCGCGGCTGCCGATGAATTTTCCGACCACCATCATATCCACCAGCGAATATAACACCTGAAGCGCGTTGGACATCATGAACGGTATTGAAAATGTCAGTAATTGTTTGGGTATATTTCCGGATGTAAAATCGTTAATTATCGTTTTTCGATTCGCTTCCGCTTCTCCCATAGCGGCATGAACGCTTCCTTTCTTGGGTACTATTTGGTCATAAACCCTAATAGCCTTAAGCGCAAACTAGTGAAAGCCGTATAAATCCGGCGGTCCGTAATCTCATATTAAATGAAAAAATGAAGGGTATCTTCAAGATGTTCTCTTAGAACCCCAAAGATACCTTCACCTAATTATCTTCATCTTCTTTCTTCCAAGTTATTTTATCAGCTCGCTTCTTGATCCCGGCTGCGCTTCGCCGCCCTTTCCCGTTCGCTCCGGTCGAGGATCTTCTTGCGCATCCTGATTGCTTTCGGAGTCACTTCCACCAGTTCGTCGTCTTCAATATATTCCATGGCCTGTTCCAAACTGAAAACTACCGGCGGCGTTAACCTGATTCCTTCCTCAGCGGTACTGGAACGCATATTGGTCAAGTGTTTTTTCTTACAGACGTTTACGTCCAGATCGCCCTCCCGTGAATTTTCACCGACGATCATTCCCGCGTAAACCGGCTCCATCGGACGGATGAAAAGCGTCCCCCTGTCTTCCACATTATGAATGGCATAAGCGGTGGCCTCCCCGCTTTCGAAGGCTACCAACACTCCGCGGCTCCGGCCGGGGATTTCCCCTTTCCAAGGCCCATAATGGTCGAATAGGTGGTGCATGATCCCCTCGCCTTTGGTATCGGTCAGAAATTCGGAACGAAAGCCGATCAACCCGCGGGCCGGGATCAGAAACTCCAGTTTAACATGGTTCTTCCCTGCCGGTTGCATATTGACGAGCTCGCCGCGGCGGTTGCCGAGGTTCTCGATGACCCGGCCGGAAAATTCTTCGGGTATATTGATGAAAAGCCGTTCATATGGTTCGCATAATTGATCGTTGATTTGTTTCAGGATCGGTTTCGGCTTCGAGATTTGAAGCTCGTAGCCTTCGCGGCGCATAGTTTCGATCAGAATCCCGAGATGCAGTTCGCCCCGGCCGGATACTTGAAAGGCGTCGGGACTATCGGTTTCCGCCACTCTGAGGCTGACGTTGGTCTCCGCTTCTTTCCAAAGCCTGCTCCGAAGGTGGCGGGAGGTGACATACTTGCCGTCCTTACCGGCAAAAGGACTATCGTTAACCATGAAAGTCATGGTCATGGTAGGTTCATCTACACTCAAAAGCGGCAAGGGAAGCGGGTTTTCGGGATCGCTGACCGTCTCTCCGATATTGACTTGGCCCAAACCGGCCACGGCGACGATCTCGCCGGCATCGGCCCGTTCAACCTCCCGGCGTTTTAAACCTTCAAATGTCCAGAGCTTGCCGATTTTAATCGTTTCTACGCGACCGTCCCGTTTACAGAGGCCCACCGGCTGTCCCGCATTCAAACAACCGCTATAAATCCGCCCGATCCCGATCCGGCCGACATAATCATCGTAATCCAAGGTATTGATCTGCAACTGGAGAATTCCGTCGGGATTCACCGTCGGAGCTGGAATCTCCTTCACGATCATCTCAAAGAGCGGCTGCATATTACGGCCCGGTTGCCGAGGGTCCAATGTGGCCACACCTTGACGGGAGGAAGTATAAACCACCGGGAAGTCCAATTGCCGGTCATCAGCTTCCAGTTCTACGAAAAGATCAAAGACTTCATTTAAGACTTCGTCGGGCCGGGCGTCGGGCCGGTCGATCTTATTTATGACAACGATGATCCGCAGGCCCACTTCGAGCGCTTTTCGCAGCACGAACTTGGTCTGGGCCATCGGACCTTCAAAAGCGTCGACTAAAAGCAATGCTCCGTCCACCATCCGTAGCACCCGTTCCACTTCGCCGCCGAAATCGGCATGGCCGGGAGTGTCGACGATATTGATTTTGGTCGAGCCATAGGTAACCGAAGCATTCTTCGATAAGATGGTAATGCCCCGTTCCCGCTCAAGTTCGTTGGAATCCATCACCCGTTCGACTACCCGTTCGTTTTCCCGGAAGATACCGGCCTGGCGAAGCAGGCAGTCCACCAGGGTCGTTTTACCGTGGTCCACATGGGCGATGATGGCGATATTGCGAATATTCTTAATTGTCTTGGATGTCAATCGGCTCACCCGCGCTTTCAAATTAAAGTTCAGTTTATCTAATTGTCAATTCGGTTAACTTCGATTCACAAATAAATATTAAATCATGATTAATTCCGGATTGCAAGTAAATAAAGCCAAATTTAACTGGGGTTTAAAAATCCCCGCCGCCGTTTCTTTTGACAATCGCTACCCGGTCCGCTATAATTACTCATGTCATGATCCGGAGGTAATCCTATAAAACAATCGCGCTTTGTTTGCCGAAACAGAAAGGATATTATCATTTGAAGTATACGGCAATAATTTTCGATCTCGACGGCACATTATTAAATACTTTGGAAGATCTGGCGGATTCGGTAAACGCCGTTCTGCAACAAAACGGCTTCTCCGTCCATGATCTTGAAATGTATAAATATTTTATCGGCGATGGAATCGCGAATCTAGTCCGCAGGGCATTGCCCCCGGGAGCTGATAACGCTATTATTTCGAAACTCATTAACTCCGTAAAAGAGGAATACAACAGACGCTGGGCGAGAAAGACCAAACCCTATCCGGGGATCCCGGAGTTATTAAGAGAACTCCAAACTCTAAAAATACCGGTAGCCATTTTAACTAACAAACCGGATTCCGCCGCCCAAAATGTAGTCCGCCATTTTTTCCCGGACTCTCGGTTTGAAATCATTCAAGGCGCTATCCCCTCATTGCCGCTCAAACCCGACCCATCGGGCGCTTTGGCTATCGCCGCGGCAATGAAAATCGCTCCGGATCAGTTCTTATATTTGGGTGATACGGGAACCGATATGCAAACCGCCGTCGCGGCCGGAATGCATCCGGTAGGGGTCTTGTGGGGATTTCGAACCGGAGCCGAACTGCTCCAAAACGGCGCCGAATTGTTATTGGAAAAACCTGTACAATTGCTCGATATATTAAAAGAAGGCAGCGAGGCAAAGAATGATTAAAGCGGTTATTTTCGACTTCGACGGGCTGATTATCGCCACCGAGACCCCTTGGTTTAAAGCTTTTTCCGAAATCTACCGGGAACACGGGGCCTATCTCCCATTGGAAACCTGGGCTCAATGCGTGGGCGCGGATGAAAAACATTTCGACCCCTATGATTATCTGGAGCGGTGTATCCGGCGGCCGGTCGACCGCGACTCGCTGCGGGAGCTTTCCAAACAAAAATTTGCTGCGTATTTTAAGGATAAAAGCGTCAATCCCGGAGTGGAAAACTGTCTGGCAACGGCAAAATCATTGGGCTTGAAAATCGGTCTGGCTTCCAGTTCCAACCGGGAATGGGTGGAAGGCTATTTAAGGGAACTCAACCTCTATGACTATTTCGATTATCTTTGCACCAAAGAACAAGTGAAGAAGATCAAACCCGACCCGGAGCTTTTTTTGAATGTTTTAAACCACTTCGGGATCAGCGGAACGGAGGCCGTCGCCTTTGAAGACTCTCCCAATGGGGCCAAAGCCGCCAAACGGGCCGGGGTCTATTGCGTGGTTATCCCCAACGAGCTGACCGTCAATTTGCCTTTCGAAACTTATGATCTAAAATTGGCCTCCCTGGCAGACTTTGACCTGGCTGCTTTTGTGGAACGAAATTCATCCTAACTTCAATTCGCAACCTCGATTACCTTTACCTCAATCCCGGCTTCAAGGAATTGAGGCAATAGCGCTTCTTTTTTGCCCACGATCACCGTGAAAAACTTTTCCGGGAAAGCGTGTTTCGCGAATGCTTTCTGAGTTTTCGCGGCGGTCACCCGGTTGTAGATCCGGATATAATGGTTGAGATAGTCCGGGTCCCTCTTTTTAAGTTCGACATTGGCGATCAAATTGCGGATGACACTGTCCCGATGCCTGAAGGCTTCCGGGAAAAACGCGTTTCGCTGGTTGATTACTTTAAAAACCTCTTCCTCCGAAAATCTTTTCCTTCCGGTTTTCACGTCACTCATTATTCTTTTGATCGTCGCCACCGTATCGAAGGCCCGCTCCGGTTTAACGCTGGTAGTAATGAAATAAGCCCCGCCCAGCGGCCGGTTGAAAAAGTCGGCGCTGATATCATAGGCGTATCCCTTTTCGGAGCGAATCTCGTCCATCAAATAACTTTCAAAATCACCGCCGCCGAAGATCAGATTAGCGATCTCAAACGACGCTCTTTCTTCCAAGTTCCGATCGAGAAACCGCTCATCATAAAAGGGATAACCCATTTTAATCTTGGCTTGGGTGGCGTCGGGCTTGTCAACGATCAACACCCGGCCGTAAATCTCCTTATTCTCTTTCACCTTGGCCGGTTTAACCTTGATCTCTTTTTTCTCCCAATCTCCAAAATACCGCTTAATGAGTTCTTCCATCCGGTCGGTATCGAAATCGCCGTAAACGAATAAAATGGTGTGATTGGGCAGGATCGCCCGGTTATAATACTCCGTCAAACTTTGGGGAGTGATCCGCTCCAAAGCGACCAACCGCAAATCCAGATCATGGTTGAAACTGTACGGATGATCCCCCATCAGGTTTTTATAAAAATACATGTTCAGCAAATTATTTTCTCTGGTTTTGGCATGTCTTAAACCCTTCTCCCACTCGCTTTTCTTCCGGTTAAAATAATCGGCTTCAAAATTCGGCCGCCGCAAAACCTCCGCCATTAGGGAAATCAACCCTTCACCCTCGGAAATAAGGGCATTACCGTTAAAAGTAAAATAATTATCCTCCGCCTGAAGACTAACAGCGATGGCGTGCCTTTCAAGATACCGGTCAAATTCTTTCTCCGAGTAATTTTTTGTGCCGGTGGTCATCAGATCCGCCATCCAGTCGGATATCCCGGCGATTTCCTTACTTTCCAAGCTTCTCCCCCAACGAATCGTTCCATTGACCATTAAAATCGGGAGTTGGCGGTCTTCCACCAAATATAAAATCATCCCGTTTTTCAAAACGGTTCTCCGGTACTCCGGGATCTCAATCCGGGGAATCGGATTTTGGTTTTGGGACAACTTTTGATAAAGCTCCCGGCTGAATTCCACCTTCGCCGCGGCCGGCTGCAGAATTGTTAGTAAAATAATCAATACCGCGATAATACTTCGCAAGCTTCGCTTCATCTCTTCTTTTCCCACCTCGATAAATCGGTTACGCTTAAACGAATCACAATATAGGTTTTTTAAACCGCGCCCATTCTATAGCCTTTACGGCTCGATATCCTGCCGGTTGTTTATCGATTTCCGACCCTGGGGCACGATATACCCGATGGTGCGCTTTCCCTTAACAAAATACTTTTCAGCCGCCCGCACGATATCTTCCGGCGTCAACTCGTTGATGGCCCGGATCTCTTCTTGATATTGTCCGGCATTGTTATAATGGAGATGTCCATAAATAATCCGGTTCTTAAAATTCCCCGGATCCCTTTGGGCGAAAGCCAATTCCTTTAAAACCGCTTTTTTGACCGCCCCGATCTCTTCAGCGGACACCCCGGTGTCGATTAACCTTTTTAATTCGCGATCAAAACCCCGGATGACTTCCTCGATTTGATCCGTCCCAACCGGCGCCAAAACGATCTGCGCATAGCCGGGTATCGGTAAACGGTGAACCCAGGCATCGGCCCCCAGAATAATTTCCTGCTTTTGTTTCAGCTCCGTATTGATCCTTGAGGAAGCCTTATTCACCAATATTTCCAGCGCAAACTCGACGGCGGTCATCTCCGGATGATTCCCGGCCGGGAGTTTATAAATCATAATAATATAAGGAATATTAATCAATTTCTTGATTACGATCGAGCGTTCCTCGTTTTGTTCGGGTTCCGTGACCGCGATCCGTTCGATTTTCTGCGGTTGATATCCTCCGAAATAACGTTCCGCCAGTTGCTTGACAACTTGGGGTTCGGCCGCGCCCGATACCACTAAAACCGCATTATTGGGGGCGTAATATTGACGGTAGAATGAATTGATTTGCTCAACGGTTATTCCCTTGATATCCTCCATCCAGCCGATTATTTGATGACGCAACGGCGAACGCTGAAAAGCCACGGTCATCAGTTCCTCATAGGCCGAGCGGATGGCGTCGTTTTCAATGCTCCTTCTTCGTTCCTGCATCACGACTTCTTTTTCCCGCTCGAACTCCTCCGGATCGAACTTCAAATTGCGCATCCGATCCGCTTCGATGGCGATCCCCAGTTCCAAGTTGGAGGCGGGAAGTTCTTCGTAATATTTGGTGTAAGTGAAACTGGTGACGGCGTTATTAAAACCGCCGACTTTTTTAACCAGTTGGTGAATCTGATCTTTCTCCAAGGTTTCCGTGCCCAAAAACATCGTGTGTTCGAGTAAATGAGAGATCCCGGTAAGGCCCTCGGGTTCATCCAGGGAACCAACCTTATACCAGAGACTCACCTCAACCAACGGTACTTGATGATCTTCAAATACAAAAATCTCCAAACCGTTATCCAACTTAAAAAACGAATACTTGATTTCCGGTATGTTTATTTGACCGTCATTAGCGGCCGTTTCTCCCAACACCAAGCCGCTGAAAATACTGACCGTTAACAAAACCGCTAAGATAAATCTAAGGTAATTTCTGAAAAACTTCAAACCGGGTTTCCTCCTTTTTGAATAATCCGGCTAGAAACAAACCCGAAGTCCGGGTGAGAGATTGCTACGGATCTATTCCATGAGTGACCATAAATTCCTACAATCCATTAAAAACCATTTGTTATCAAATTCATTAACTTGCATTCAATAACTGAATACTATATTATTTTGTTGAGTAAATTTCTAAATCCCGAATTATATTCTTGAAGCGGCTTCAGTCAAAGATTAGGCCTATTTCGCCGCAACTCCGATTGGCTATGCCGAACTATGGTCATACTAGCCTTATTTTATAATCCGTTAAAATACGACATCTAAAATCAAATATCTCAATTATAATATCAATTTGAGAAGTTTTTCAATCCTTACAGAGGCAATTTCTAGTTTGCAGACCGGAGGTAAAAGCGATGCAAATCATTCCCACCGATGCCATTAAGCCGGGAATGATCCTGGCGAAGCCGATTTACAGAAAAACCGACGGCGTGGTTTTATTACAAGAAAACGTCGAACTCCGTGAGAGTTATATTGATAAAATTAAACAATTGGACTACGACTATGTCTGGATCCATGATTATGACAGTTCCGAAACCGAAACGGCCGAGCTTTTGGAGCCAATTAAAGCCGAAACCAGGGAAAAAGCCCTTTCCATGATGCGTATAACATTCAGTCAGTTTAAACAACACGTTTCGATAAATATTGAAAAGTTGCAAACCTTGATCAAAGATATGCTCAATTACATCCTCGGCGATTCCCGGATCGTATACATAATCTCCCAAATTCGAAGTTATGATCATTATACTTTTCTCCACTCGGTTGATGTCTGTGTGATTGCGATGCTTATCGGTTCGATAATGGGGTTGAACCGGAACCAATTGGAGATTTTAGGGGTCAGCGCCATCTTACACGATATCGGTAAAGCGCTAACCGACTTTCGAATTTTGAACAAACCGGCAAAACTAAAACCGGACGAATACGAAAAAGTGAAACTCCATGCCAGAGAGGGATATGAATTGCTCAAATCCCGGACCAGTCTCAGTTTTGTTATTCCGCACATGGCTTTGCAACACCATGAACGGGAAGACGGTTCCGGTTATCCGCGCGGGCTGACCGGAAAACGAATTCACCCTTATGCCAAAATTATCGCCGTGGCGGATGTCTTTGCGGCCATGACCGCCGAACGGATTTATCAACGCCCGGTCCATCCTTTTTTGGCCATCCGCGAAATCTGCAGTAATGCGCCTACCAAATTTCATCAAGCCACGGTTGATTGTTTTACCAAAATCGCGGCCCCTTACGTCAGAGGAGACATATTGCGGTTGAGCAACAACCAAACCGTTACCGTCACCTATATTTCCCGTAATAAATGTTTGGTGAAGGTGATCAGCGGGGTCAACGAAGGTGAAATATTCGATCTCTACCGGCGGCCCGAACTTGCCGTAACCCAGTTGGTTAAATGAGCCGATGGCCAACAATCGGCTTTTGGAAACTCCTTTATTATAAGAATAACCCTCCCAGTATTCCCGCCAGGATGGTCAAGGCGATCGGTCCCAATTTGAACCTGACGGCGCCGATGATTGTCAGTGTAAAAATGGCCAACGGGGCCGGGTCAAAAGCCTGCCACGGTTCTTTCAAGAACTCCGTTACGGAAAAGCCTCCCGTAAAAATTGAGGTCTTCGCGAAAAATATTACCGCGGAAGCGATCATTCCGACCGTCGCCGGTCTTATGCCGGAAAGAATCGCTTTTACCGCCATACTTTCTTTGAATTTCGTAAAAATTGAATCAATAATCAAGATTATCAGGAAGGAAGGCAAGGTCACCCCGACGGTCGCCACGGTCGCCCCCCAAAAAAGGGCGGACTTATATCCAACATAAGTAGCGGCGTTAACCGCGATCGGTCCCGGCGTCATCTGGGACAAAGCTACAATGTCCGAAAACTCTTTAACCGGCATTAATCCCAACACTAGAATTTCTTTAAAAATTAACGGCAGCATCGCATATCCGCCGCCAAAACTGAAAATCCCGATTTTAAAAAAAACCCAAAATAATGTCGCTAGCATAATCAACGTCCTTTATTAATCAGCCAAACGGCGAGTCCAGTCGCTCCGCCAAATATTACCGCCCACATGGCGTGGATATTAAAAATCACGATCATTCCGAAAGCGATGACAGCGATCAGATAACCGATTTTTCCTTGCATGGCCGTTTTCCCAAGCTTCAAAGCGGCCAGTAGTATCAAAGCCGCCGCTGCGGCCCGAATTCCGGTAAATACTTTCTCGACGATCACATTTCCCCTCAAACCGGTTAGAATCGTGATTACTATTATTATGGAAAGAAACGCCGGCAATACGACGCCTAAAGTAGCCGCTACGGCGCCGCTTGTCCCAAGTAACCGGTTGCCGATAAAAATGGCGGAATTGATGGCGATTACTCCCGGCACTGATTGAGAGATCGCAAAAATATCCAAAATTTCAACTTCAGTCACCCAATCGCGCTTGTCCACCACTTCCCTTTGGATCAAAGGCAGCATCGCCAACCCCCCTCCAAAAGTAAAAGCGCCGATCTTAAAGAAAATCCAAAAAATATTCCATAATCGCTTCAGTTTCATGATCCGACGTTCTCTTTCAAAAATTCAGGGACTTTAGTCTCGGAACTTTGGTTAATTATTTCCACCCTACAACCGATGGAACGAGCGTAATCCACTATGTAGCCGGCGGTGGATGTAAAGAAGGACGTTCCGATGACCAACAGCAACTCCGCCTCATCCACCAATTGAATCGCCCTAGGGAGTTCGTGAAGTTCATCTCCGTAAAGAACCACATTTGATTCATAAATACGATTGCATTTCGGGCAACAAATTCTTTTTCCAATAATTTCAAACGGTTCTTTCCTTTGACATTTCGGGCAAGTAACCCACTCCAGATTGCCGTGGATTTCGATTATATTATCGGTTCCCGCCCGGCGATGTAATCCGTCCACATTCATGGTAATCACCGGAATAGCCAATTTGGCCAATGCCACATGAGCCGGGTTCGGTGCGGCTTGTCGGATCCGGTTGTATAGTTGCCAAAGATTTTCATAAAACTTTGCCGGCTCACGTTGAAAATAATCACGGGTCAAATAATCCCGAATCCCCGGCATTTCTTCAAAGGTGGGAATCCCGCTGGCTTTGGAAATGCCGGCCCCCGTAAAAGCGACGATTCGTTTCATATTTTCCCCTCACTTTCATGGAAAGCTCCATAAAGTATTTCTATGTAATTATCAGTTTTCCTATCCCTTTTTTTAAATCAGGCGGGAATTTAGACTGCTATTGAGCAGTGATCCCCTTCTGCGCCGTTCTTGGCAAACAAAGGGCCCCAGCGAAACGGACTTTTGCCGTTCTTTCCACCGGCTTAATACCCTGGGCTGGGTAAAAAAAAACCCGTTAAACGGGCGCTGATAATTCGGAGCGTTAACCAAGCTTCATTTCATGGGGCTTAAGAATGGTTTTATATGCCCGGCTGGGTCCTTTAGAGCCTGGAGAAGATATGGGTATCTGGTTGTTGTCTATTTTTACAACAGCCTCTTAGAATTTTTTTTATCCTTAAACATCACTAGAGATCCAAGTCAATCGAAATCCTTACCGCCTCTTTGTCGCCGATTTTACTAAAATCGATCCTGATATCGAGATCTTTATCTTTGGGGGAGTTGCGCCGGTATTTTTCCTCCCTGGCGTCCCAAGAACCTGACCATTTCCCCCTGTTTCCCTCAATAACCGCGATCGCAATTCGCCGCGCTCTTAAAGAATGATGAATGGCATCCAGGTATGATCCAGCCCGATGTAATCGGCACGCTTTTTGCTGATGGGCGACTGCCTGAGCCATTCCTTTATAGTAATGCCCGCGCTTGGTCGACTGTTGCGCGGCGCTGATTACCTTAGCGGTCCGTTGAATTATGTGGCGGGAGTCGTTTTTCCGTTCTTCCCTTAACTTACGTTCCCGTTCCCGGCGCTCCTTCTCGCGGCGTTCCTTCTCCTTGCGTTCTTTTTCTTTCCGTTCTTTCTCACGCCGGTCATGATCGCGTTTATCCTCTTTTTTATGCTTGGGTCCTTGATCCTTTTTATGTTGCTGGCTAACCATAATCGGCGCCTTCACCGTTTGAACAAACAAACCGTTACCGGCCGCCGATGTATTTAACGGAACCGCACCAATCAGACCCGCCATTAAAAAACCGATGATTTTCTTAGTCATAACCATGCCCCTTTCTTAACTTTTGATGGTTTGATTTTAGCTGGAAAGAATGAATTAAAAATAAATTAAAAATTAAGATTTATTAAGAAAAGCCGCCGGACCGTTTATGAAAAGTCCGAATCCGTTAAAGCGGCGTCCATTCATCATATGCAAAGAAAGACCGGTATTTCCGTGTCGTTGGTCCTCGGTTTTTCCCTTTTTCGAATTCAGGTCAATTACAAGATGTGGTATAATAATGAAGATTGCTATTGCTGGTTCAATCATCGAACGCTGAACCGGGAGTACTAAAAATCAATCAATAAAAGATCGAAAATCTAGTCAATTAGGAGCCGTGACGATAACAACATGATTGACGGCGCAATTCTCAAGGAAAGAAAAATCGAGTTGACTGAATTTAGCCGGGGAATTAAACAGGGGATCCCGATCGCTTTAGGTTACATTCCGGTCTCCTTCACCTTCGGACTGATGGCGGTCAACGGCGGGATACCGGTTTGGATTGCAATATTGATATCCCTAACCAACCTTACCTCCGCCGGTCAATTTGCCGGAGTCGGTCTGATCATCGCCGACGCTTCCCTTTTCGAGATTACCCTGACTACCTTTGTGATCAATATTCGATATATGCTGATGTCGCTCTCCCTTTCTCAAAAAATCACCCGGATGCCGTTGTTTAAAAAATGCATTATGGCGTTTGGGATAACCGATGAGACCTTTGCCGTCGCCTCCCTGGAAAAAAAGGAGGTATCCTTCGCTTACATGATGGGGTTGATTACTTGTCCCTATTGGGGGTGGGCTCTAGGCACCGTACTGGGCGCGGTTACCACATCGGTATTGCCGGAAAAACTTCAAAGCGCAATGGGAATCGCCTTATATGCCATGTTCATCGCGTTGTTTGTCCCGGCGTCGAAAAAATCGAAAGCCGCATTGGTAGTGGTGATCCTGGCCGTCTGCTGGAGCTCGGTTTTTAAATGGGCGCCGTATTTAAATCGAATATCCTCCGGATGGAGCATTATTATCGCCGCCATTATCGCTGCAACCGCCGGAGCGATCCTCTTCCCAAGGAAGGAGGAGCAATTATGAACAAAGTACTGACGGCCGTCTTCTTAATGGCGCTGGTCACCTATATCCCGAGGGTTTTCCCGCTCGCGATTTTTACGCGCAAAATTGAATCCCGCTTTTTTAAGTCATTTTTATACTACATCCCCTTTGCGGTTTTAGGAGCGATGACTTTTCCCAGCATCCTCGAGGCGACCGCCAATTTTTACAGTTCCTTGGTGGGATTGGTCGTAGCCTTGGTTCTGGCATATTGCGAACAAGGATTGATGAAAGTGGCTATGGGAGCGGTATTGGCTGTGTATCTTTGTGAATTATTGATCACTGTTTAATTATTGAATAAATCATAATCCGGCCAACTGGGGATGGTTCTCACAATGGCCCACATTAGGTTGTCAAGATCGGCGCGCATCGCATTTAAACGACCGTCGTCTCTGGAATTGACTAAGACCGCCCAGCCGAACCGGCCGGAAGTACTGACCAGAATACCGGCGGTTCCGGGTAAATCCCCGTCGTGCCAGTGGTTGCCTAAGGCATTAGTCACCCATCCCTTGGCATAACCTACCGGATCTCCGCTCGGAGTAACCGCCGTCGTCGGCGTAAACATCGTGGTAATAGAGGCGGGCGACAAAATATCGACTTTCGATGGGAAACCATCGACACGTACCAAGAACCGTAAAAGATCTTTGGGAGTGGCGATCCAACCGCCGTGGGCGTCCATCCTCGAAACACGGATCGTATATGGCCCCGGCGTACCTTGAGCATAATATACCACCTCGTTAGGCCTCCGGGCGGCTAAAGTATCGCCGGCGATCTCCATATTATTGATCCCGCATGGAGTAAGTATTTGTTGTTGAACATAGGTGGCGTAGGGGAGGCCGGAGACCGCTTCGATAACCCGCCCCAACACACAATAGCCAAAGTTTAGATACTCAAAGGTGGCGCCTGGGACATGGGTCAGAGCTTCGTTATCCAACATCCAGTCGATCAAGCCGTCCTGATCCAGATCGAAATGACCGAACATCGGATCCTGGGCCGTTGCCCAACCACTGGTATGTTCCAAGAGATTTTGAACGGTTATTTGGGTAATCCCGGCGCCGTAGGGAGTTGTTCCATACCTTGTCCCTAGAATGTTCCCCGTACCGAAAACTCGATCGCCCAGATTAAGAAGACCCGACTCAATTAAGCGGAAAACCGCCGCTGCGGTGATCGGTTTCGAGATACTGGCAATCCGAAACCGGTGATTGATCGTGACCGCCTCATTGGTAGAACGATCGGCAAGGCCGAAACTTTGGGCAAAGACCAGCCGGCCTTGGTTTGTCAAGGCCAAAGAAGCGCCGGGGATTCGGTAATTAGTCATAAAGGTATTAACCGTATTGTTGATAAATGTAAGATCTCCATCAGAAAAATAAGGGTTATGCCAGATGGCGGCAAACCGCGCTTGTCCTTGAAGGGAATAACCGTTGACTTTAACCGGGCGGAATCCGCGGTGCAACAAGGCGTCAAACTCCGATTGATATCCGGTTGCCGACAAACCATGTCTGGCCTGCCAGGTAATGGTCGGCCCTTTGAGCCATATCGCCGCATAGTAGTCTACTCCGCCGACTTCATAACCGCTAACCCGCCATAATGTATAACCTTGATTCACCCAATAATCGAACTGGGATTGATATTCCGCCGCGGTTAACCCGTGCCGGGCCACCCAGCCTTCGATGGGCGAATTGTCCCAGATTGCGGCGAACCGGGTTTGCCCGGCGACCGTATAACCGCAAATATCAATGGGATGAAATCCTTGAGGCGTTAATGCATCATATTCGGCTTGAAGTTCGGCGGCGGTTATTCCATGCCGGGCGATCCAGGCCGCGCCGTTAATCCTTTGCCAAAGGGACGCGTAATGGGCTGAACCGCCGCTTTCGTATCCGCTGACGATAACCGGCCGGTAACCTTCAACCGTTAAGGTTGAAAAAAGCTGTTGATGTTCGATAGCGGTCAAACCATGCCGCGCTTGCCAGTCCGGCCCCGGCGACTGCTCCCAAATGGCGGCGTAGCGTTCGATTCCATTTACGCTGTACCCATTAATATCAATCAGTCGGTATCCTTGTGCCACCAGTCTGTCAAATTCGGTTTGATACTGAGCGCCCGTAAGTCCGTGACGGGCTTGCCATGCATATGCCATATCGACATCTCCTTTCTTAAAGTTGTCACCCACACTAAAGTCACCAATAACACCAAGCGAAAAAGGTTCTCTTGGCGTCCTTCCTTTTCAACGAACTTTACTCTTGCCGAAGATTGGAGTACTGCCGGAATATCCAAGGAATAATTTGTATTACCCTATGATTAACGAGATCATTGTGGAACGGGCGGAAAAAACATTGATCTAAGCGGAATTGATTTTTAGATTGGAGGAAAACGAACGTAGAAAGAAGAATTTACCATTGATTGACTACGATTCAGTAATCCGTGTACGAAACTGCGCCCGGACAGGTGTTCCTTAAAATCAGGATCACGGCCTGGCGGTCAAATACTTTTTGGAGACTTCCTTTAAATGATGAACCTAAAAAAACTTTTGATAATTCCTTTAGGTCTGATTACTTTCTTCATTCTTCTAAAAGGCTTTAATACATTGCTTCGCCTGAGTGAAACGCCCGCGCCGTCAAATTTGCCGCAAAAGCCGAGAATACTGGTTTTTTACGAAGAAGGATGGGGCGGTATTTACGCCGGTTCATGGTCAAGGTTAAACGAAGTTAAGGAAAAAGTGGCGATCGTCAGCCCGGTATGGCTCGGTCTCAAAGCCGACGGCAGAGTGAACTGGGATAAAACGGACTCCGCTACGGTTAAATTTTTGAAGGAAAATAATCTGCAATTTTTAGTGCTGGTTACGGCCGGTTCCGGAAAAAACGCTTCCTCGATCCTTACCGATCCGGATTATCATTCGAATGCTTTAAACTCCATTGCCGCTTACCTTCAAAGAGTCGATGCCGCCGGCGTTTGTCTTGATTTTGAGTATCTTAATCCGGTCTTAAGAGAAGAATTCGTCAAATTTGTGGCTGAACTAAAAGAAAGTTTGGCCGGAAAAAAGCTGTTTGTGGCCGTTTTCCCCTATGTGGACTGGGCGGAACCCAGTAAAGAAGTATATGATTATCAACGGCTGGGACAAATCTGCGACGGCGTCGTGGTGATGACTTACGACCAACACCGGCCGGGAGATCCGCCGGGACCGGTCGCCGCGCTGCCTTGGGTAAACGCTAATTTGAATTATTTCTTAACCCAAATCGATGCCAAAAAGCTATGGTTGGGAATTGCGGGCTACGGTTACCGCTGGCGGACAGATCAGAAGCGGGCGACGGCTTTACCGGCCTGGTATTGCCGGAAGAAAGCGCTCCAAAAGGGGAGCGGGGACACCTACCGCCCGGAACAAGGAAATGATTACCTTGAATATTGGGAAGCAGGCGTTCGCCATCAAATCTGGTGGGAAAGCTCACGAGGAATGAAGGAAAAATTGGAGCTGGCCGCGGAAAATCGCCTGGCCGGTGTCGCTCTGTGGCGTTTGGGATATGAGGAGGAAGAGTTTTGGAATGATCTTTGAATTTTCGTCGTCGGACGGCCGTCGGACGTAGTCGGCTTGACTAATGAAAAATCAACTGAAATGAATCTACTGTTTTGCTAATCTCGATAAATTACGGCTTATCGGAATCGCTTGCAGCGAATCATCAACACCGCTAATCAAAAAACCATCATTGCATTGCCGATGGTTTTTTAATAAGCCGTCAATTTCGATGAAATCCATATTCCCGCTTTAATCTTTCAACCTCGAGATAATGTTCGAGATGTTCAAGTTTGGAAGCCGCCGCCCGATCAAGCGCCACCGTAATTCCCCCACTGTGAAGCTGAATAGCGGTAGCGGTTATTTGAGACGTAACCGGCCCTTCGAGACATTTGGCCACAATATCGGCTTTTTTGGCCCCGTTTACAATCATCAGGATGTTTTTGGCCTCAAGTATGGTTCCAATTCCCATGGTGATGGCAAAATGCGGCATTTGTTCCCTGGGGATATTCGCCTTTTTATAAAAGGCTTCATAATTATCATCTAAGGTCTGCTTATTTAACGCCTGGATTCTTGTCCGCGAGCCCAGCGAAGAACCGGGTTCGTTGAATCCCCAATGTCCGTCACGGCCTAAGCCTAAAAGCTGTAAATCAATTCCTCCCGCCTTTTTTATCTGATCTTCATACCATTTGCAGTAGGCCTCCGGGTCTTTGGCGAGACCGTCGGGAATATAGATGTTTTCTTTTTTAATGTTAATATGCTTAAAAAGTTCCTCATGCATAAAACGGGCGTAACTCTGATCCAAATGATACGGCTTCTCGAGATCCATTCCGATTCCGTAGTACTCATCGAGGTTAAAGGTTTTGACCCGGGAAAAGTCCAGGCCTTCTTCTCGGTGCATCCGGATCAGCCTTTTGTAGGTACCGATGGGCGTGCTGCCCGTGGCCAGCCCGAGAACGCAATCCGGTTTCGACCTGACAAAGCCGGCGATAACCTCCGCCGCGTAATCGCTCATTGCTTCATAATCTTCTCTAATAATAATATCCATGCGCCACCTCTATTATGGCTTGATAACACCGGCAGCAACCGGTATTCAAGCCTAATCTGCGAACCATATTATATTATACACTTATCATCTTGATTGCAAAAGAAGGATTACTAAAAATCTTATTACAGATCAGGACCCTCATTTTCCCATTTCCATGAACTAAACCTTTTCAGAGAAAAAAACCGGGGAAATGCGTTCGAAATTTAACCGGATTCGTCGTTAAAATAAAAAAACCGGCTATCCTACGCCGGTCTCAAAAATTGTCGATTACCCTTAAATATAAAAAATGGCGGCCCCGAGACGAGTCGAACGTCCGACACGCGGTTTAGGAAACCGCTGCTCTATCCTCTGAGCTACGGGGCCGTTATTTTAAGTATTAATATTATAACAAACTACTCACTCTTTTACAACTTGTATTCCCTCCCAAAACCCGTCCTTTTTGTTTTCTAATCCAAGCATATTCCCAGTCATACTAGGACATACTTAAATATAAACCTTTAAAAGCGGCGGGAATCACATGCTCAAAACGACCTTTCCCCACATGGGAACCTTGTACATCCCCATGAAATCCCTGCTTTCTACTCTGGGTCTTGAACCGGTAGCGCCGCCTCCCACTTCCCAACGGACCATCGCTATAGGAACCAAATTAGCGCCGGAATTTGCTTGTTTACCCTTAAAAGTGAATTTGGGAAACTATGTGGAAGCCATTGCCGACGGCGCTGAACTTATCATGATGGCCGGAGGAGTCGGCCCTTGCCGCTTCGGTTATTATTCTCAAGTACAACGGGAAGCCCTAGCCGAAGCCGGGTATCGGGCCGAACTGATTACCCTTGAAGCTCCCAACGCGGATTTAAGAGAATTGCTCCGCGCGATTAAAAAGTATATTCCGCGCCACAACTTGAGTGCGCTTTTCCAAGCCCTCCATATGTTTTGGAAAAAGGCCGAAGCCATTGATGTTTTCGACCGGCTGGCAAATCGAATCCGGGCCAAAGAACAAGCACCCGGCAGTGCTTCCCTGATTCAAAACCGCTTTTACCGGGCCATCGATAACGCCGCCACTCTTAATGACATTAAAGCCGTCCTCGACACGGGGATCCAAGAGTTGCAAGCGATTCCTATCGATCAAGAACGAAAGCCTTTAAAGGTGATGTTGTTGGGTGAAATTTATATGGTTTTAGAGCCGAAGGTAAACTTTCAGATCGAGCGTTTACTGGGGGAAATGGGGGTTGAGGTTATCAGGAGCATTTATCTCAGCCAATGGATTCGGGAGCATTTTTTTCAAAACCCGATTACCGGTAAATCCCGGACCCATCTCTTACAACTCGCCCGGCCTTACCTTGAAAGCCATGTCGGCGGTCATGGTCTTGAATCCGTAGCTCATACCATTGAAGCGGGAGTCAACCGGTTGGACGGAGTCGTTCAAGTAGCGCCCTTTACCTGTATGCCGGAAATAATCGCGATGCAGGTAATTCCGGCGATATCAACTCATTTCTCCATTCCGGCGCTTCATCTAATCATTGATGAGCATTCCGGAGAAGCGGGAATCAAAACCCGTATAGAGGCATTCATCGATCTGTTGAACCACCGTAAATCCAAACGTCAGTCTAAACGGGAGCCGGTTTTAACGGGAGGATCTTAAATCACAAAAACCGCTCCAAACTAAGAAAGCGGTTTTCGATAATTGGCTTCAAAAGGTTGTCTATTTCAACCCTTGATTTTTTTAAATGGCGCGCCCGGGAGGACTTGAACCTCCGACCTACTGATTCGTAGTCAGGCACTCTATCCACTGAGCTACGGGCGCATTATATTAACGAATTTAAATTATACCATAAAACTGTTTAAAAGTAAATAAACCGATTTTATCCATACCGGTAAAATTCTTTCCAGGCAATAGTATAACACTTTAAAAAAGTAAGTCAATAAGTACAAAGCAAGAGTTCCCACCGACAAGGAACAACTTCACCGAATCAATCATCAAAAAGAGTCCCTACCTAGCTTGGGACTCATTATCAACTGGCGGAGAGAGAGGGATTCGAACCCTCGCTAGGATTGCTCCTACTAACGGTTTAGCAAACCGTCCCCTTCAACCGGCTTGGGTACCTCTCCGTTTAAATATTCTGTACGGGCGATTCATGAATCGCCCCTATCCGCATTGTCTGGCGGAGGAGGAGGGATTCGAACCCCCGGTACCTTGCGGTACAACGGTTTTCAAGACCGCCTCCTTAAACCACTCGGACACTCCTCCGAGTTCCCATCGAATGCATGAATAATTCTAACATATA